>NZ_JAAGPO010000065.1:0-51858 GCF_017104825.1 Burkholderia sp. Ac-20345
CTTCCATCTGGGCACTTTGATGCCATTGGCCCGTAAGGCTCAGCCTTCCTGCAAGCTACGCCACTCACGGGTGGGAGGCGTTCATATCATTTTTCCAGTCGAAGGCGGACCGCACGGTCTTGGCCAGCACGTTGCGCAGCGCCAGCCAGAGCAGCTTGATCGCCGCCTCGTCATTCGGGAAGTGGCCGCGCGTCTTGATGATCTTGCGCAACTGCATGTTCAGACTTTCTATGGCGTTCGTGGTGTACACCACCCGTCGAATCTCCGGCGGAAACACATAGAACGGCACGACGTGCTCCCACGCGCGTTGCCACGACTGCACGATCGTCGGGTACTTCGCGCCCCAAGGTCCGTCGGCGAAGTCTTGCAGCGCCTGCCGTGCCGCATCTTCGCTGGCAGCCGCGTAGATCGGGCGCAGCGCTGCGGCGAGCACCTTACGGTCCTTGTAGCTGGCGTACTCAAGACTGTTGCGGATCAGATGCACGATGCAGGTCTGGACAGTCGTCTTGGGATAGGCAGCGCCGATCGCCTCGGTCAATCCTTTCAGGCCATCGACCACGGCGATCAGGATGTCCTGGCAGCCGCGAGTCTTGAGTTCGTTGAACACCTTGAGCCAGAACTTGGCCCCCTCGGTCTGCTCGATCCAGAGGCCCAGCACGTCGCGCTGGCCATCGGCCTGGATGCCCAAGGCCAGATACACGGCCTTGTTGCTGACCACGCCGTCATCGCGGATCTTGACCCGCAGCGCGTCGAAGAACACCACCGGATACATCGCCTCGAGTGGGCGGCTCTGCCAGCTCAGCGCCTCGGCCATCACCTCGTCGGTGACTGAGCTGATGAAGTCGGGAGACACCTCGGTGCCATAGCTCTCGGCCAGAAACGCCTGAATCTCGCGCACACTCATGCCGCGCGCGTACAATGCCGCGCGCGTACATCGCAATGATGCGTTCGTCGAAGCCGGTGAAACGACGCTCGTGCTTGGGAATCAGGATCGGCTCGAAGCTGCCGTCACGGTCACGGGGGACTTCGACACGAACCGGGCCGCGATCCGTGATGACCGTCTTGCCGCTGGCGCCGTTGCGCTCGTTGGCCTGCCCTACGGGCTTGGCCTGGCCCGGCGGGTAGCCCAGATGCAGATTCATCTCGGCGCCCATCGCACGCTCGATGACTGCCTTGTTGAACGCCAACATCAGGTCCTGCACTTCGGCCGGCGTCATCGGCCCCTTGATCAGTTGGTCCAGCAGTTCCTTGGGCAGTTCAGGCAGCGGCCCTCGGGCCGCTGCCTGACGCGCTACAGTTTGCCTTTTCTTCTTCATCGGCATATCCATGACTTTTACACCTCATGATATGCCTCGCCCACGAAATCACGGATAGGTCCACTTCAAACTTCGACACCTCGTGTCAACAATGCATCGGTGTGGTACAGGGACCTACTGATCCCGCACCGCCACGTCACTCGACAGGCGTGCGGCAATGGCGCGCGCTGCGAGATCCAGCAAAAAA
The DNA here is from genome assembly GCF_017104825.1 of Burkholderia sp. Ac-20345. NCBI lineage: Bacteria > Pseudomonadati > Pseudomonadota > Betaproteobacteria > Burkholderiales > Burkholderiaceae > Burkholderia > Burkholderia sp. Ac-20345. The sequence continues at coordinate 1,504 of NZ_JAAGPO010000065.1, forward strand.
CCCAGAACTCCGATCACGAGAATGGCGGCTGTCAGTTCGGAATACGCGAGCCGGTCGCGTGTATCGAGAATCAGATAGCCGAGTCCCGCACTCACGCCGAGCATTTCCGCAGGCACCAGCACGATCCACAAGATGCCGATGGCGAGTCTCACGCCAGTGAACACATGCGCGGCAATGCCAGGCACGTAGATATGCCAGAGCATTTCCGCACGCGTGGCGGCTAGACTTTCGCCAAGCTGGAGCCAGCGCCGGTCGAGATGCGCGACGCCCGAAACTGTGCTCATCACGAGCGGCCAGACAGCGGCGAACGCGAGCAGAAAATACACCGCACGATCACCGACGCCGAGCGACATCACGGCGAGCGGCATCCACGAAAGCGGCGAAATCATGCGCAGAAACTGCAACGTGGGCGAGAGCGTCTGTTCGAGCCAACGCAGACGGCCGATCGCGAAGCCCAAGGGCACGCCGACCACGACCGCCCATGCAAGTCCGACGGCGATTCGCTTGAGGCTGGTCGTCACGTGCACAAGCAACTGATCGCTGGTGATGAGGGCGGGCAGGACTTCCAGTGCGCGCTGCGGGGCGAACTGCGCGGCCATCGCATTGTGGCCCGCGAGCAGCGTGACGGCCAGCCACCAGAGCGCCAACGTCGCGGCCAGGCCCGCGACGCCGAGCGCGACACTGCGCCAATGCGCGGACGCCGGTGCTCGGCGCCGCGCGGTAGACGAAGCCTCACGGACGAGCACGCTAGACACGGATCGTCTCCTTGCGCGTATAGCCCGCCTCCTGACCGAACGCCGACAGGCCACCCGATGCTTCGATGCTTTTCTTCACGAAGCGGTCGTCGACGAGATCGCTCGCGACCTGTTTCGGATCGAGCGACGCGAGGAACTGGCTCGCGCCTTCCACCTGGGTCGCTTTCAGCCGGCGCACGAGTTCTTCCGTGTAGCTCGGATACGGATACGGCTGGAAATCGATGCGCTTCGAGCCCCAGTCCGCGTGCTGGATGGCACGGTCGCCGAGATAGCGCCCCTGATCGGCGGCTTGCGGCGCCAGCACGCGCGCCAGCAATTGCGACGCGTGGGGCGTGTAGTGATTCGGGCCTTCCTTGGATAACAGCTTTGCCGCCTCTTGCGGATTGGCGCGCGTCCACAGTTGAGCCTTGACGATCGCATCGACCACCTTCTGCGACCACGCCGTGCGCTGCGTCAGATCCTGCTCGTGCATGAAGATTACGCAGCACGCGTGGTTGCGCCACACGTCGCCCGTAAAGCGCAGAATCTTGCCGACATTCAACTGCTCGGCCGCCGCATTGAACGGCTCGGCGACGATATACCCCGCGATCTGCTTCGAGGCCAGCGCGGGCGGCATATCGGACGGTGCCATCACGATCAGGTTGACTTCCTTCTGTCTTGGCGTACCCGAATGCTTGAGCACGGGCGTGAGACCCTGCGCGCGCAGCATGTCCTGCAGCACGACGTTATGAACCGAATACCAGAACGGCACGGCAACCGTCTTGCCGACGAGGTCGGCCACGGCGTTCACATCGGGCGAAACCGTCAATGCCGATCCGTTCACGTGATTCCATGCGACGACTTTCGCGGGCGCCTTGCTGCCGTAACGCGCCCACACCGTCATTGGGGAGAGCAGATGCACCACGTTGACCTGTCCTGACAGGAACGCCTCGACCAGTTGCGCCCAGCTTCGCAACAACGTCGGCTTTTCCGCCTGGATGCCCGCCGCATCGAAATAGCCGTTGTTGTGGGCGACGAGCAGCGGCGTCGCATCGGTGATCGGCAGATAGCCGATGCGCACGGGCGCGTCCGGATCGGCGGCGGCGCGCGCATTCAGCGATCTCAGCAGCGGCGCCGCGCCCGCGACGGTAAAGAGCGACGCGAGCTTGAGCCATTCGCGTCGTGACATCGGTACGTTGCACATGAAGATTTCCCGCCTGTGTCTGTCGGATTCAGGCTGCCTCTGAGATCGAGTTTTGCAGCGCCTGAAGGATGGATATGCGCAGCTCGCCGAGCGAGCGCACCTGCGTATGCCGTGGTTGCGGCAGATCGACGGCCCAGCGTCCGACGACCTTGCCGCGATTGCCGAGCAGCACGATCTGGTCGGCAACGAGCAGCGCTTCGTCGATGTCGTGCGTGACGAACAGTGCGGATGCGCCAGTGATTCGCACAGCGCCGATCAGAAGCTGCTGCATGTCGGCGCGGGTCACTTCGTCGAGCGCGCCGAACGGCTCGTCGAGCAGCAGTGCGCGCGGCTCGCGGGCGAGACAGCGAGCCAGCGCCGCGCGCTGCGCCATGCCGCCAGAAAGCTGCGAGGGCAGCCAGTGGCGCGCATGTTCGAGCCCGACAGCGGCCAGCGCGTTCGTCACGCGTTCCTTGCGGACCGCGCGCGTGAGTTGTCGTTGACGCGCAAACGTCAGCCCGAACGCGACGTTGCGCTCGACCGTGAGCCATGGCAGCAAACATGGGTCCTGAAACGCGAGCGCGACCTCCGGACGCGGTCCTTCGACCCTTTCGCCGTCGACGCGAATCGTGCCGGACGTGGTGTGCGTCAGCCCCGCGATTGCGCGCAACAACGACGACTTGCCGCAACCGCTCGGTCCGAGCAACGCAACGAGTTCGCCCGGCGCGACCGCCAGATCCACGCCATTCAGCACGCCGCGCGTGGCATAGCGCAGCGTGACGCCGCTCGCGACAATATGCGCGCCTTGCGTCATGCCGCTGCCGCCCGTCGATGCCGCGCGAGTTGCGACTTCAGTTGCACGAGGCTCGGCGTGACGATGGGAATGAACGAGGCCTCGCGCACACGCCGCGCGCCGCCGCTCTGGCCTCGCAGATAACCGCGCCCACCCGTCGCCTGCACTTCGAGCGAGACGGCTTGCGTGACGGTATCGACGAGTGCGATGCGCAGTTCGAACATCGTCGCGGGTGCGTTGAAGAAGGTGCCGTCGAGCACGCCCTGTTTCAGTTGCGACGACTGATTGGCGAGCGTCGCTTCGAGTGCGTGAATTTCGTCGCGGATTGATCCGCGCGACGCTTCGCTCGCTTCCAGCGTGGCGAGCAACGCACGCCGCGCGAGTCCGACCGACATCCCGCATTGCAGGCCGAGAAAGGCCGGGCGCACACGGGCGAGCCAGACGGGTGCATTGGCGGCGAGCCGATACGTGTCGTCGAGCACGGTGCCGTTGACGCGCAGCGCAGCCGTATTGCTTGCACGCAGGGCGATCAGGTCGAGATCGTCGCTACGCTCAACGCCGGGTGCATCGTGCGGGATTGCAAAGATGGAGGGCGGCGAGCCGTCGTCGTGATCGAAGGCTGCGGCGGCGATGAAGCCTTCACGCCGCAGGTTCGTGATCCACGGCAGGCTGCCGTTCATTGCGAACGTGTTGCCGCTGCGTGCCGCGTGCATCTGCAAAGGCTCGATATCGGACAGATACTTCATCGCATTCGACAGCCCTGTAGCGCCTGCGGTCTCGCCCGCAAGAAGCGGCGCCAGCCAGCGTGTGCGTAGCGCTTCGTTCTCGCTTTGCAACACGTATTCGATGAAGGTGCGATGCCCCCACAGCACGAAGGCCGCCGTCAGCGAGCGTTGAGCGACGGCGGCGACCGTATCGATTGCGTCCGCGATGCTGCCGCCCGTGCCGCCCAGCGCTTCGGGCACGCCAGCCGCAACGGCACGCGAGCGCACCAGTTGCGGCAGAACCTCTGACACACGGGATGCGTCGACGTCGAGTGCCTCCGCGTTCGCGTCGAGCCACGCGTCGAACGCCTTGCAGCTCAGGGGCGCATTCATGCGGCCTGCGCCTTCGGCTCCCAGCGATACGCATCGAGTTGCGGATTCAACTCGTTGCGCGCCAGGTTGTTCGCGAAGTTGCATAGCGTTGCGAGGCTTACGCCGAGAATCACTTCGAGTGCGTTAGCGTCGCTGTAGCCAGCGGATTTGAACGCAGCGAAGGCTTCGTCTGACACGGCGCCGCGCGTGGCGATCACCTCACGTGCGAACGCCGCGACAGCGTTCAAACGCACGTCGGACACGGTACCTTGCGCACGGATTTCATCGACAACCGCTTCAGGAAGTTGCGCTTTTTTCAGTGCGACAGCCGTATGACCGGCAACGCAGAAACCGCAGCCGTGAATCGCGGCGGCCGTGATCTGCACGACTTCGCGTTCGGCCAGCGTGAGACCGCTGCGCGAGTTGATTTCGCCGACGGTCAGATAGGTTTCCAGTGCGGTGGGTGCATTGGCTAGTGCGGCGACCAGATTCGGCAGAAAGCCATTCGCGGCTTGCGACTTCTGAAGAAACGGGCGGGTGGCTTCGGGCGCGCTTTCGATGGTTTGGAGAGGCAGACGACTCATGACACCCTCGATCGGAAAGCCTCATTGTTGACTCCGCCAGTCGAGCCGGCAATGCGCCGCCGTCTCGCTTTCATGCGCGTTTGTCTCAAGTCAATGGACGGGCGTCTGTGCGGCGCTTGCAGGCTCGCGGCGACATGTACCCGGCGGCAGGCCCGTGACGCGTTTGAAGGCCTGTGCGAAGGCGGATTCCGATTGATAGCCGACGTGCTCGGCCGTGCTGAGCGTCGATGCCCCATGCCGCAACATTTCCGCCGCGACCTTCATGCGCAGCAGCGCGAGAAACTGCGCGGGAGGTTGTCCGCACGCTTGCGCAAACTGCTTGCAGAAACGCGCACGCGACATGTGGCAAAACGCCGCCATTGTGTGCGTGGTCCAGTCGTCCCCGGGTTTCTCGATGATCGCGCTGACAAGCGGGGTAAATTCGGAGCGCCGCATCACCGACCACAGGCCCGGCACAAAATCGTCGGCGCTCGCGACGGCGCGCAGTGCATAGAAGAACAGTGCATCCGTCAGACGATTGATGAGCGGCGAGGGCGTGTCCTGCGCCCGGGCGGCTTCCACGCGGATCAGATCGAATAGCGTGCGCGCGCCGTGCAACTTCGCGTCGTCGTGGCGCGCGAGGATGTGATCGGGCAGCAGACCGGTGATTGCTTCGCCGAGATCGGAACGGAATTCGAAGAAGCCGCACGCGAGCGCGACGCCATCGTGCGAGCCGTCGAGCGCATCGAGCGGCGTCATCGCGCCGATGCGCACGGCGTATTCGTCATCGGAAGGCGCGTTGGAGTCAGGCGTCAGGCAATGTGGCATGTCGTGCATCAGGATCACGGCATCGCCCGCGACGAGCCGCGTGCTTTGCGCGGCTCGGCCGTTCTTGGCGGGGAGATGAAGCCAGCAGGTGCTTTCCAGCACCAGATGAAAACTCGCGCGCTGATGGCCTGCCGTCGACGCGCGATACGCCCCGCAGTAGCGCCCCACGTGAAACAGGGTGCTGCGCAGTTCGAGTCCGGAGAGCAGCCAGTCGGCGGCCTGTTCGGCAGAGGTCGGCATGATGGGCGTAGTTGGTGAAGCCATTGGGATGTCGATGGCGGAGTTCGAGCGTAGCGTCGTGCGGTTGCGCCGTAAAACAAGCGATCGTGGAATGCATACGCCTTTGCGGCATAAGCTTTCCACCGCGGTGAGCGGCGGGCGATCTTCGGCTGGCTGATGCGCGCGTTTGCGGGACTTACGTCACGCCAAGTTCGAACAGACGATGCGTTTCATCGCGCTCTGTGCCGCCTGCGCGTGCCCGTTTCCAGCCGAGCGAACGGCCATAGGCGCCGAGCGAACCATCCTGCGCGAGTTGCGCTTCGTCGACGGCCACATGCTCGTTCGCGAACGGGTGCACGTACAGCGCGTCGGCGGGACAATAAAGCTCGCACATGAAGCAGGTCTGGCACGCGTTGGGGCGGGCGATGACGGGAATACTGCCCTTCACGGCATCGAACACGTTGGTGGGGCACACGTCGACGCAACGGTCACAGGCAGTGCAGCGCGACTCGCTGATAAGTTCGATCAAAACGGGGTGTCCTGTCAGGCGATGGCGGGGGCGGCAACGGCCTCCCAGCGCAGCGCGGGTTCATCTTTCACGCCGCCGATCAGCAGGCGCGACGCAAGACCGTCTTGCAGCGGAAAGTCGTCACGTCGATGCATCCCGCGCGTTTCGCGCCGCGCGAGCGCACTCGTGCACGACAGTTTCGCGACGTACATCAGCGCGTGGGCGCTGCGGCTGGCAGCGAGTGACGCATCGGCGCCTGCGCGGGTTGCGAGCGCAGTGTCGATGGCGCGCAGTGCGGCCGTGAGCCGCTGTTCGCTGCGGAACAGATGGACCTCGGGCGGCCGGACTTCGCGTTCGAGCGTTTCAGCGGTGGCGTGTGGATCGCTCGTGGCAAGCTGCCCACGGTGTGCATCGACGTCGACCGCGTGCACGCCGCTGTGCACTTTCGCGAAGCGGCTTGCCGCCGCACCTGCCCGGCTTCCTGTGGCGATGGCCCATGCTGCGTTCGGCGAGCCGCCACCCGTGCGCGCACCGACGATCACTTCACGCGAGGCCGCGTCGCCCGCCGCATAAAGGCCGGGCACGTCGGTGCTGCCGTCGGTATCGGCGAGGCGGATGCCGCCTGTGCCGCGCACCGTGCCTTCGTGGCGCAAACCGACGGGGAAGCGCGTACGGAACGGGTCGATACCCATACGATCGTAGGGCAGGAAAGCATTGGCCTGACCCGAACGCAGCCATCGTTCGATCTCGGGTGTTGCGCGATCGAACACAGCCAGGACGGGTTCATGGATGAGCGTTCTGGCCACGGAGGTAAACGCATCGCCCTCGTCGATATGAAGCGGCCTGCCGTCCTGCGTCGAATAACTGGCCCAGATGAACGGCAAGCCTTTGGTGACCGACGAGAACGCTGCCGCGAGGCCGTACTGGCTGGAGAACTCCATCCCGGAGAACAGGGCGCCCGCTTCTGCCGCCGCCAGATGCCCGTCGCCCGTGCAGACGTTGGTGCCGAGCGCGCCGCCCAGAAACGCGCAGCCGCCCGTGGCGATCACGCACGCGTTCGCGCTCACCTGCCAGCGCGAGCCGTCGCGGCGCTCGCCGAATGCGCCCGTGACGCGGCCTTCGTGTTCGTCGCGCACGAGGCCGAGCAGAGGCGCATGATCGAGAATCGTCACGCCCGCGCGCCGGATCTGCTGACGCATGAAGCGCATGTAGTCGGGGCCGCGCAGCGTGGCGCGATTCGGCGTGCCGTCTTCCTTGCGCGGAAACGGATAGCCGAGCGTCTCGAGCAATTGCAATTGGCGCGCTGCAGCTTCGAGCACGCTCGCGGTCCAGGACAGTTCGCTGAGTTCGCCGCCGCTGCGATGACGTTCTTCGAAATGATGGACGTAATCGTCCGGGTCGGGCACATACCAGACATTGTTGTTCGAGGCTGCGGCGGCGCCCGACGTGCCGCAGTAGCCCTTGTCGGCGAGCACGACGCTCGCGCCGCTGCGTGCCGCCATCAGCGCGGCCCATGTGCCCGCCGGGCCGCCGCCTGCCACGAACACGTCCGCCTGCAAGGCGATGTCGTTCTGGTCGTGAGGCGCGCTCATGCGTGCCCGTCCCACGGCACCAGTGCCTTTTGCACGCGTCGCAGGCCCCATTCGATCGTCGCGGCGATCAGCGCGATCACGATGATGCCCATGATGACCACATCGGTTTCCAGGAACTGCCCGGCGGACTGGATCATGAAGCCGAGCCCGCGCGTGGCCGCGATCAGTTCCGCTGCGACCAGCACCGACCAGCCGACGCCGAGGCCAATGCGAATGCCCGTCAGCACGTCCGGCGCAGCAGAAGGAACCACCACGTAACGCACGATTTGCCAGTTCGTCGCGCCAAGCGCGCGTGCGCCGCGGACACGTCCCGGCTTCACGCGCTTCGCGCCTTGCTGCGTGGCGATGGCAAGGGGCGCAAAGATGGCGAGCCAGATGAGCAACACCTTCGACGGCTCGCCGATCCCGCACCAGATCACGATGAGCGGCAAATAGGCGAGCGGCGGAATCGGCCGATAAAACTCGATCAGCGGATCGACGATGGCCTGCGCGACGCGGTTCATGCCCGTCAGAATGCCCACGGGAATCGCGGTGACGATTGCAAGCAACAGCGCCGCGAGCATGCGATGCAGACTGGCGAGCGTATGTTCGAGCAGGGTTGCGTTGCTGGAGCCGTCGGTGGCCACGGTGACGAACTTCTGCGCGACGGCTGCGGGCGATGGCAGGAATACCGGACTGACCAGCTGGAGACGCGCTGCAACGGCCCACGCCGCGATCAGTGCGACCACAGTGGCGGCGCTGATCTGACGCGAACTGATCCAGGCAGCACGCGGCGTACGCGCTGCCTCCTGCGAGCCGGAATCTGCCGTCGCGTCCGGTGGGCCAACCGCCGCACGCACGGTTTGATCGGCGGCGCTCATATCTTTTCTCCTTCGTCGGCGAAGAACGTCGTTTCGAGTTCGTCGCGCAGCCGCGTGAACGCCGGATCGTTGCGGATCGCGCGGGCGCTTTCGCCCGCTGCAAAACGCTGTCCGAAGTCCAGCGCGCGCACGGATTCGATACGGCCGGGGCCGCCTCGCATCAGCACGAGATCGGTGGCCATGAAGAGTGCTTCCGTGATGTCGTGCGTGATCATCAACATGCCCTTGTCGTAGCGCGTCCAGAGTTGCAGCAGGTATTCCTGCATGCGTTGACGCGTGAATGCATCGAGCGCGCCGAGCGGTTCGTCGAGCAGCAGAAAACGCGGATCGACGGCCAGCGAGCGTGCGAGGTTCACACGCTGACGCATGCCGCCCGAAATCTTCCACAGCGGATAGTCGGCATACTGGCTCAGGCCCGTTAGCGCGAGCAGCGAGTCGACCTTGTCGCGCAACGCGTCGCGCGGCATGCTGTGCAGCTTCAGCCCGAACCCGATGTTCTGGGCGACGCTCTGCCACGGCAGCAAGGCATCGTCCTGCGAGACGACGCCGCGTTCCGCACCCGGCCCCGTCACCGGCACACCATCGAGCGTGACCTTGCCGGCAGTGGGCGCGATGAAACCCGCGATCACGTTGAGCAGCGTGGTCTTGCCGCAACCCGATGGACCGAGCACCACCGTGAAGCTACCGTCGCGCAGATCGAGATCGATGTCGGACAGCACGGTACGGCGTCTTGCGCCTGTTTCGAAGCCGACGCTGACGGATTCGACGCGAATCATCGTGTGGCCTGTTCTGTCGATTTATTGCTTGATCGCCTGCTGCACATAGGCGGCAGTGACCGTCGTCCGATAGTCGGGCAGCAGCGTGTCGAGCCGCTTTTGCTCCTTGAGGAATTTCGACGTGTCCGCGAGCGCGGTGGCCGTGCCTCCTCCCAGCAGCGTGTTGCCCGGCTGCTCATTCAGCAGCGGATAGGTCGTGCCGTGCAGCAGCGGCGGCACGTCGGCAGGATCGGAGCCGCTGACGCGCGCGATGGCCTCCACTTCAGGCGAGCTTGCCGTCCAGTTCGCGCCGTTCTTGCGATAGTCCTCGTTCACCTGGCCCGTTACCTTCGCGAAGTTCACCAGAAAGTCCGGATGCGATTGCGCGAAGTCCTTGCGCGCCACCCACGCGAGGAACGTCGGCGCCCCCCATTTGCGTACCTCGGCTGAAGTCGTAAAGATCTTGCCCGTCTTCTGGATCTTGCCGAGCGCGGGCTCCCACACATACGCGCCGTCGATGTCGCCACGCTGCCAGGCGGCGGCGATGCCGGGCGGTGCGAGATTGAGAATCGTCACGCGATCGGCGGGCACGTTCCAGTGCTTGAGCGCAGCGAGCAGGCTGTAGTGCGTGGTGGACACGAACGGCACGGCGATTTTCTTGCCGATCAGGTCTTGCGGCGTATTGATATTGCTGCCGTTGCGTACCACGAAGGCTTCCGCCGAACCGATTTCCGCCGCGACGAAAAATGTCTCGATAGGCAGGCCGCGCGTGACGCCCGCAGCCAGCGGACTGCTGCCCGTGAAGCCGACCTGCACGTCGCCCGATGCCATCGCGGCGATCACGTCGGCACCCGTGTTGAACTTGCGCCAGTTGATCTGGTAGCCGCTGACTTTTTCGTAAAGACCTTTGGCTTGTGCGATTTTCGAAGGCTCGATGTCGGTCTGATAGCCGATGGTCACGGTCTTGTCGGCCGCATGCGCGGGCGACGCGCTGAGGATCGCGCTCGCGAATAGCGGTGCAAGGAGTCGGATAAAAAATCTAGTATTCATTGCATGGACCCTGAATGGATAAAACAGGCAGATGAAGGCGCCGGATGGCGCTCAGCGTGTGGAATACAGCACCGTGTCGATTTCCACACGGGCGTTGCGGCCTAGTTGCGCAACGCCGATCGTGGTGCGCGCGGGAAGCCGCGCGGTATCGTCGAAGTAGCGGTCGTAGACGCGGTTGAAGCCCGTGTAATCGAGGTCGAACTCGCGCAGATAGATGCGCACGAAAACCGTGTTCGATAGCGCAAAACCCGCGTGTTCGACGATCCGTTCGATGTTGCGAAAACACAGCTGCGCCTGCGCTTCGATGCCCTCTGGCAAGGGTTGATCGGGCGCGTCGGGATCGATGGGAAGTTGTCCCGTGACATGCAGCCAGCCGCCTGCTTCAACCGCGTGGCTATAGCGTGCCGATAGAGGCGGCGGAGCAGCGTTGGGCGCGCGGTGAAACACGATGGAAGACATGGCGTCTCAGCTCTCCAGGAGCGGTGTGAACGTATCTGATCATTTCGTCATTGTTATAACAACGACACTGTGAAACGAGTATAGGTTTATGCTGTCCGCGTTCAAAGCGATCATTTCTGACATGCTTATGTCGGCACCCGATTTACACGTCGTGCACAATTACGTACCCGGCAATACCTTGCCGCACTACAGGTTTCACTATCGATGGGAAAAGCCAGACCAGCAGCCGCTACGCTCTATGACCGCGTCCGTGACGCGCTGCATGCGCGCATTCTCGACGGCACCTATCCGCCCGGTTCGCGCCTGCCGACCGAGCACGAGCTGTGCGAATCGCACGGCGTCAGCCGCATCACGATCCGTCAGTCGCTTGAGCGACTACGTCAGGAAGGATGGGTCGAGAAGATTCACGGCCAGGGTACCTTCGTGCGAAGATCGCGCGCCGTGCAGAACATCAGCGCGCTGCAGAGCTTTTCGGAAGCGATGACGCCGCTCGGGCATCGTGTGTCTAACCGGGTGGAGAGCGTGCGTGTCGTGGATGCCAACAGCCAGTTGTCGAGCCGCCTGCGACTGAATGCGCAAGCGCAAGTGACCGAGATCCAGCGCGTGCGGATGCTGGACGGCGTGGCCGTATCGTTTGAAGTGACATATGCGGCGAATGAGATAGGCGAGCAACTACTTATCGCTGATCTTGCGAACCGCGATATTTTCCATGTAATTGAGCAGGATTGCGGCGTGCGCATCGGTCATGCGGACCTGTCGATCCGTTCAATGCCCGCGAGCGACGCGGTGGCGATCGCACTGGAAGTAGAGCCGGGCAGTTCGTTGCTCGGTATCGACAGAGTCGTGTATAGCTGTGACGGCGCGCCTGTGCTGTTCGAAACGCTGAATTATCGCGGCGACGCGTTCCAGTATCAGTTGAGAATCGAGCGGTCGAAGCGGTAGGGCGATAGAGGGAGCTCGCACATAAGGTCTCGCTTTTTTCCGCCGGTCCGCCCGTGCGTCTCACAGGATTAAACGCCGAACGTATTCAGCTTCTCTAGCGCGCATCCGCAACGGTCAGCGTGCCGGGGATCAGCTTGAGCGGACTGAACGCATCCGCAATCTGCTGCTGATAGGCCAGGGTTGCATCGGTGAGCGGTTGAACGCCGCAGCCGGTGCGCTTGAGTGCGACTTCGAGTATCGACGCATCGAGTCCCACGAGCGGCGACAACTGCGACGCCACTTGCTCGACATTGTCGCGTGCCCAGGTGTCGACGTCGTTGACTTCGTCGAGCAGCGCGCGGAGTGCCTGCGGCTGGGTCGACGCGAACTTGCGGGCTGCGACGTAGTACTGTGTGTTGCGCACCAGGTGTTGCCGTTCGAAGTTTCTGCTAACAGTGACCACAGATACTGCTAATGGGTAAACTCGTGGTGGCGCCGTCGGCAAAGGCTGAGAGCGATGTTCTTTCCGTGTCCGCACACGTTGCACTCATGCAACAAAGGGGCGGTGTATGTGGGAATATTTTGCTAATGCGCCTTCAAGACCTTGCAATGACAGCCGTGGCTCACGAGCGGCGTAATGAGGATAGTTGCTCGTGACAGGAGCACGGCGTGCACGTAACAGATTATCAAAAAATTGGATTCGTGCACAACAATATACACGTCATCGCAAACCGGTGGATGCGACTTTAATGCTTGTTTTACAGGGTGGGGAAGGCTTTCGACATTGAGCCGTGGTGTACGACTATGTCGAACTTCAACACTATCGTTTTGGAATCCGGAGCACCTCGTCGAAATATCTTGCCAACAGCTTGCGGTTGCTCGGTGCCGCGGCTTGACCAGGGCCGCCCCGCATTAGCGGAATAGTCGGACACGATTAGCACACGAACGGACACAATTAGCAGAATCTACGAGCTTCAACAGATATTGTCACGTTTCTGGACTTAGTAGACCGCTGGGCCCGGGGGATTGCGGATTTGGGCTACAGCATCTCGCTATTTCGCGGTCAAGAGGACGAAACCTGGCCGCTCAAGCCCGGCATTGCGCGACCGCAATACGCGAAGCGGGTAAGGTCCGACACCGAACAGCGCATGCTGAGCGAATTCAAGCAGCGCGGTATCCCGCATCTGGAGTCGACGGTCGAGCTCGCGGAGGCTGACTGGCTGGCGATCGCGCAGCATCATCGGATGCCGACGCGCTTGCTCGACTGGACGGGCAGTGCGCTGGCGGCACTGTGGTTTGCGATCCAGCGGCCGGCCGCCATGGGGAGCAACGGGGAGCTCAAGGCGGCCGCTGTCCGGCTGCTGGCGGCCACCCACGCGGACACAATCAAAAACCACGAGCGCGAGGAGCCGCTGAATATCACCCGTACAAAGCTCCTGAAACCGAGTCACGTGTCACGGCGCATCGCCGCGCAAGATGGCTGGTTCAGTGTGTATCGCGGGATCGGGGACGGCCTCGACATGAAGTACGTTTCGCTCGATACCAATGCGGATTTCAAAATGCGCCTGAGCTTCGTCCGGACCCCGCCCGATGTGTTCGGCCCCATACGCGCGCAGTTGCAGACGGCCGGCATCAACCGTGGCGTGCTTTTCCCGGACCTTGAAGGCGTGGCGGGGCGCATCTCCGACGCCATCTTGTATCCCGACGATCAGCCATCACCGGGCGTCGGGAACCTCTGACGCACGCGATTACATGGCCAACCGTCCCCAACAGCTCGAATTGCCGCCGCCGCCACAATCTGTTCGATCGAAAAGCGTTTCCGTTTCATGACAAACCACCTCCTGGCTCAGGGTCAAGTTTGCCGCAAAACTCGCGCTCAGATCGATCCGAGATTCCTAAAGCGGATCATCACCTCCTCGCGAAGTCACGGTTTTACTTCTCAACAACAGGATCGAAGTTTAGTTCGCCTTCGCGGAAAGGAAAGTTGGATACAGGGCCGGCCGGCTCACGGAATCACAGGGCTTTCATTGGGGTGCGATGTCTCGACTTTGCTTCGTGGGACGATATACGAACGACCACTGAGGAGTAGGAGGTATCCTCCGAACTATCGTGCCACGTCTAGATGCGGGGGAACAGGATGAACATGGTTATCAATAGTGTCGCCTATCGAGCCGGCAAGCGCTTGGGTGAAGTCACCGTCGATGACATCAGTGAGGTCGTCAAGGAACCCGACGCATTTGTCTGGCTGGGCATCTGGCAACCCGACGAACCGTTTCTGCGAAAAGTGCAGGAGGAGTTCGCGCTTCACGACCTTGCGATCGAAGACGCACTCGTCGCCCATCAGCGGCCCAAAATCGAGACGTATGGTGAATCGATCTTCATCGTGATCAAGACTGCGCAACTGGTCGACGGTGAAGTGCAGTATGGCGAAACTCACTTGTTCGTGGGCAAGAATTTTCTTGTCACGATACGGCATGGCGCCTCCGCGAGCTACGCTCCGATTCGCACGCGCGCCGAACAGAATGCGGCGCTCCTGGGCAAGGGGCCGGGGTTCGCGTTGTACTCGGTACTCGATTTCGTCATGGACAATTACCAGCCCATCGTCAACCGGTTCGAGGAACAGTTCAACCGTATTGAAACGGAGATCTTCAAGTCCGACTTCGACAAGATGGTCATTGAAGATCTGTACGAACTCCGACGTGATCTTTTGCAACTTCGCAATGCCACCGTTCCGATGATCGACATTTGCGCGCAACTGATTCGTCTCCACGAGGAAGTGATCCCCAAGGATTTGCGCGCCTACCTGCGTGATGTCCAGGACCATGCCCAGCGGATCGTTTCCGCCTCTGACGAGATGCGCGAGATGCTGACGAATGCAATGCACGTCAATCTTGCGCTCGTGACGGTCAGGCAAAATGAGGTCGTGAAACGACTTGCTGGCTGGGGTGCGATTCTCGCGATCCCCACGGTGATCTTCAGTCTCTATGGCATGAACTTCGAGAACATGCCCGAGCTGAAATTCGCGTGGGGTTACCCGGCCACGCTTGCCGTGACCATTGCCGGATGCGCAGGGCTGTTTCGAAAACTCAAACGTTCCGGTTGGGTTTGAGGTCAGACGTTGTCCCTTTGTAACGAAGGGGGGCTTCACGCATGAATCGCACAGCTCATGATGTTGCCACCTTCGTCGCCGCAGGACCGCGGGCTTTGCGCTGCCGGGCCCGTGCTTCGTTACGCTCGAGCGCTTCCGTCAGCCGGTATGACTCGCCCTTGATCGAGATCACCTCGGCGCGATGCACGAGGCGGTCGACCAGCAAGATCACGCAGGCCGCGAAGGGGAACACCTCCGAGGCAGGGGCAGAGCGTGCTGAGTGATCGAGCGCGGTGCTGCGAGTCGCCACATGCTTCCATGCCGATCATACGCGGCTCAAGGTTGGCAAAATATTCGAGGAAATTCGCTCGCTTCAGCGATTTGTTGATGATCTTTCCGCTGCCGGGCGCAAGGTGGTGGATCTAAAAGACGTACTTGCCAATGTCGACTTCCATAAGGATGAGATTCATAGCTGCCGCCGTTCAGAAGTCCCGCACGCGTATGATGCGCTGAGTGCGCTGAGTGCGCTGAGTGCGCTGAGTGCGCTGAGTGCGCTGAGTGCGCAGCGGCGTTCGGCAAAGGCAGTGCGTTCGAAGTGATTCATGCCGTAGTATTCGGCAAATGACCGCCTCTGCACGAGCTCGCCTCCATATCCACTGACCGCCTATGTTTCGCCTGAGACTCTCGCTCGCGTTTGCCTTGCTCCTTTCGCTCGTCTGTGTGCAAGCCGGCTTTGTCTACTTAGGCGCCAATCGTGTCAACGATTACGCCCAGCACAGTCGGTTGGCCAGCGACATTCTGTCCGAACTGCTGGATCTGTCGGCAAACAAGCAGCGCCTGCGCGTGTGGGCCTCGCAACGGCTGATGAATGTCGATGCTTCGCCTGCATTGCGCGACCGCTTGCTTGCCCGCATGCAAGCAAGCGCCACCACGCTGCAGCAATTAGCTCGACGCGACGTCGCCCTGTGGGCCGAAATATCCATCCGCGATGACGTGCCAGTGCCCCCCGAGGTCGAGCAGCTTGCAGCAACAACGGAGTTGCTGGCCGACAACATCTCGGCTGTTCAAGCACGCCTCGTCGGGCTGGTTCCGTTGCAGCGCGATGCCGAATTCGCCGGCGTCTGGCGTGAACTGAACAATGTATTCGACATGGCGCGCGGGCGAGACCTGCGCGAACTCATCAACGGTGCGATAGAGCGCCAGCGCGTGGCTGTGCCGATTGCTCGAGCGGCCACCGAGCGAGGCCTGGACCGCCTGCGCACGCAAGCGATCAGCATGGCCGGGCTGACGCTATTGGCCGCCATCGTTCTGGCCGTGCACTTGAACCGCCGCTTGCAACGCCCGCTGGATCGGCTGCTCGAAGGCGCCCGCGCTTTACAGGCGGGCGCGTTGGAACATCGCGTGCCGCTCGTGTCGAATGACGAGTTCGACCGCGTGGCTGAGGGCTTCAACGCGATGGCGGACGAGATCCAGCAGCACCGCAATGACGCTGACGCCGCTCGCCGGCGGCTGGAAGACACAGTGCAGGCGCGCACCAGCGAGGTGCGCGCCGCACACGAGACGCTGCAGCGCATCGATCAGCGCCGCCGCCAACTATTTGCCGACCTAGGCCATGAACTGCGCACGCCCACAACCGCCATCCGCGGCGAAGCCGAGATCGCGCTGCGTGGCGCCGACAAATCCGCCACGGAATACCGCCAGGCCCTGCAACGCATTGTCGACGATACCAAGCAGCTCACCGGACGGATCAACGACCTGCTGCTAATCGCCAAGGCCGAGGCCGATCAACTCGTCATGCGAACGCAGACGGTTGACCTGTCCGCGATGCTGCGGGATGCCGCCGAATTTGGCGAGTCTCTGGGTGCGGGGCACGATGTCCGCATCGTCCTTGATCTGCCGGTAGACACATCTTCCTTGACTCTGCCCGCCGATGGCGATCGGCTGCGTCAAGCCCTTGTGATCGTGCTGGATAACGCGATTCGTTACTCTCGGCGCGACAGCTCAGTGCATCTCTGCTGCCGGCAGCATACCGACCTCATACTGATCGAGGTGATTGACCATGGCATCGGCATCGATGCGGACGAGCTACCGCAGGTCTTCGAGCGGTTCGTGCGCGGCCGACGTGCGCGTGCCCACCGTGCCGATGGCACTGGCATCGGTCTGTCGATCGCGCAGACGATCGTTCAGGCGCACCGTGGGCATATTACCCTGGAGAGCGCGCCGGAGCAGGGCACCCGCGTACGCATCGAACTACCACGGTACCCGGATGACAACTCCATTATCGGCCTTGCCGCCGAGCCCAACCATGAACATCCTGATCATTGAAGACGACTCCCGCGTTGCGGACTTCCTCTCGCGCGGGCTGCGCGCCGAGGGGTATCGCGTCCAGCTTTCCCGTACCGGCCCCGAGGGACTGCAAACCGCGCGTGACTGGGAGCCGGCGCTGCTGCTGCTCGACGTCATGCTGCCTGGCCTGAACGGACTGGAGCTCTGCCAAACCCTACGCGCCGAACGCAACCACGTTCCCATCCTGATGCTAACCGCGTTGAGCGATATCGACGATCGCGTAACCGGCTTGCGTCTCGGCGCAGACGATTACCTGACCAAACCATTCGCTTTTGATGAACTGCTAGCCCGCATCGAGGCTTTGCTGCGGAGGGGGCGTGAGCAGCGGCCGAGAGCGAGCGTGTTGCAAGTGGCCGACCTCGTGCTCGACCGCGAACGCATGCAGGTTACCCGGGCCGGCATGCCAATTACGCTCACCGCCAAGGAGCTCGCCTTTCTCGAGTTGCTAATGAGCACGCCGGGCCGTCTCTACAGTCGCGAACGCATCCTTTCGAACGTGTGGGGCGTGAACGAAGATCCGATGACCAACATCGTCGACGTCTACGTGCGCCGCCTGCGCAGCAAGATCGACGAGGGTCAAGCGCTACCCCTGCTTAAGACCGTGCGCGGGCTGGGTTATCGGCTCGATAGCGAAACATAATGGCGCAGGTGAGTACCGCGCCCCGCCCCAGTGCCGTTCATCTTGTGTTCATCTTCGGATAAGGAACGCTTCATCGAATCCACCGGTTGCCGTTCATGTCGGGCCGCAACAATGGGGCTGTATCGCTTGTGCGATGCAGCGTCAAAAGAACGGCACTTGAACTGACCCACTAGAGGAATTCTCGATGAAACACCTTCGCGTCGCCCCCCTGATCGCGGCTGCGGCCATCACCCTCGTCACGTCGATGTCCGCCAACGCGCAGACGTGCGCCCCCGCCACGCAGCAACAGATCGCGGGCTTGTTCGATCGCTGGAATGCCTCGCTGCGCACTGGCGACCCGGACGAGGTCGTGGCCAATTACGCCGCCGACGGCGTACTCCTGCCCACAGTCTCGAACCAGCCGCGCACCAATCCGGCCGAGATCCGCGATTACTTCGTCAAATTCTTGAAGAGCGGCCCGCAGGGCACGATCGACCAACGCATTATCAAGATCGGCTGCAACGTGGCGCAGGATGTCGGCACATACACGTTCAAGTTCGCAGATGGCCAGAAGGTCCACGCACGCTATACGTACGTGTATGAGTGGCAGAACGGCACTTGGTTGATCGCGCACCATCACTCCTCGGCGATGCCCGAGAAGGGCAAAAACGGCTGACGCTCGCCGCGCGTGACCACCAGGCTGGGCGAGACATGTCTCGCTGGCCAGGTAATGGCGCTGGTGGTCGTGATGCGCGCCGCAGCCCATTTCTTGCGGAAGCATTTCCCCAGGGAATGCCGAGTTGCCGCACGTATAGGGGTAAGCGCGTCACCAGCACCGTCGTGACGGAGTTATCGATTACCCCATCGATTGGTCGCGAGTCGCATCAATGCGGCGTTGGCAGCACGCAGATCGAATAGCTCCGGGTCGAATCCTGGACCGACCCATTGACGATAGTTATCCGCTTCTTCGCTGTCAGGACTGTCGCGCAACGTGGTCAGGAACGTTTCATACCCTGGTGCACCGCCGACGTCTTCCGGTGGGCAAGCGCGAGCACCATCGATCACCCTGGACTCGCCCCACGACTCGTCTTCAATCGTCTCAACGCTTTCGACCACGACCTGGTGATCCCAGCCGTCGCCGAAGTTATAGCGGTAGAGGATGCGCGAGTCAGGTCGCAGGACTTTGTTCAGTTTGGTTTTCCGGTCGTCGAATGTCTTCGATCGATCCATGAACTCTAGTGCCGCATCGACATCGAACATGGCGTAGGTTTTGCCGTCGATCAGGAAGTCGTGCATGTGTGTGCTTTCCCATCCGAAGGCTGCTTGCAGAATGTGGTGTAACTTGCGCAGCGAGTCGGGTCCTTCGACTGTGATCCGGCGCCAGATAGGCGGTTGGATATACAGTAATTGCACGTGCAAGGTATAGCGCTGGAACGACTTGGCCATCTGATCTCCGAGGTCTGGGCATCAGTGGCATTATCCCTTCACGACGTGGGAAGGGTCACCGCCCAGGGCAGCAGTTCGTCGATTCGGTTGATCGGGTGATCCGCGATACGCGCCAGGACATGACGCAGGTACGCCAGGGGATCGAGACCATTGAGCTTGGCCGTGCCGATTATGCTGTAAATCGCGGCCGCACGTTCACCGCCGGAATCCGCGCCGGCGAACAGGTAGTTTCGTCGGCCCAGGGCAACGCCGCGCAGTGCCTGCTCGACCGGCAGATTGTCGATTTCCAATTGTCCGTCGTCACAGTAGCGCGTCAATGCTTCCCACCGGTTCAGGGCATAGAGGATGGCCTGACTCGTGTCCGATTTGCGCGAGAGCGTTGCCAGCGCGGCGTTCAGCCACACATGGAACTGTTCGAGTAATGGTTTGGCGTTCGTCTGCCGGTGCGCTTGCCGCCCGTCTGGCGGTTTGCCCCGGATCGCTTCTTCGACCTCGTAGAGCGCGCCGATGCGTTCCAGCGCCTCCTTGTTCAGCGCGTTGGGCCGCGCCGCGTACAGATCGTAGAACTTGCGCCGGGCATGCGCCCAGCAAGCCGCCTCAAGTACCTTGCCAGTCTCGTAGATCTTCTGATAGCCGCCATAGGCATCGGCCTGCAGCGTCCCCTTGAACTTGGCCAGATGCTGTTGCGGATGCTCGCCTTTGCGATCGGGGGTGTAGGCGAACCAGACTGCCGGTGGCGCCTCGTCGCCCGAGTTCCGGTCATCGCGCACATAGACCCACAGCCGCCCGGTTTTCGTCTTGCCATTGCCCGGCGCGAGCACCGGAACTGGCGTATCGTCGGCGCGCAGCTTCGTGGCTGCCATCACATGCAGGCGCAGCGCATCGACCAGCGGATGCAGTAGCTTGGCACTGTGCCCCACCCATTTCGCCAGCAACGAGCGATCCAGTTCCACGCCTTCTCGGGCGTAGATCGCCGACTGGCGGTACAACGGCAGGTGATCGTTGAACTTCGCCACGAGCACATGCGCAAGTAGTCTCGCGCCGGCCTGCCCCCGTTCGATGGGGCGGCTTGGCGCTGCCGCCTGTGCGATCTGATCGCAACAGGTGCAGGCCAGTTTCGGTCGAACATGGCGAATCACGCGGAAGCTGGCCGCCACATATTCCAGTTGCTCGGACACGTCTTCGCCGAGCGGCTTCATCGCGCCACCGCACGCCGTGCAGGTTTCGTCGGACTCCGGCAGGTACGTTCGTATGTCGCGCGGCAGATACTCCGGCAGCGGCTTGCGTTGTATCTGTTCCGGTACCGTGCGCGGTGCCTTGGGAATCTCGATGGGCGCAGCGCCTTCGTCGGCTTCGAGATCTTCCAGTTTCAGTTCGAGCTGCTCGATCTGGCGATCCAGTTTCTCGGAGCTGCGCCCGAATGCCATACGGCGCAGCTTCGCGATCAACAGCTTCAGGTGCTCGATCTCGGCCTTGCCCGTGGCCACCACGGCTTCGTGTGATTCGACCAGATCTTCCAGATGCGATGCGCGCATCGCGCTCAAGCAACAAGGCTTTGAGCGCTTCGATGTCATCCGGATAGGCGTTGGCCGTGGTCATGCCCGCAGTTTACGCGGGCGCCGGGAGGTTTACAACGCCGAACTCGGCTCGGTCGTACGCACCGGCTGCCGCCAGTCGATGCCTTCGAGCAGCATCGATAACTGGGCCTGGCTCAGGCAGACCACGCCGCCATCGGCGCGCGGCCAGATGAAGCGCCCACGCTCCAGGCGTTTCATCAGCAGACACATGCCGTCGCCGCTCCACCACAGCACTTTGACCAGATCGCCCCGCCGGCCACGAAACACGAACACGTGCCCGCTGAACGGATCTCGCTCCAGCACGGTCTGGACCTTGGCCGCCAGGGTGTTGAACCCGCAGCGCATGTCGGTCACGCCTGCAGCCAACCAGACGCGAGTTCGACTCGGCAAACCGATCACGCTGCCATCCCCGGCATGCCGCGCAACATGCGCAGCACCAGCGTCAACGTACTCTCGTCCGGAGCGCCTTCGATGCGGACATGGGCGTTGCCTACGTTGATCTCAATCGCGCCCGTCGGTATCGTGGTCGGCGCCGACACCGGCACCAGCGGCGTAGTCTCGGCAAGCGGCGTCTCCACTTTCACAGGTAGCAGTCCAGCCGAATCGTATTCGCCGGCCCGTAACGAACGGCGCCATTTGAACACCAGATTCGCATTCAGGCCGTGCTCCATTGCCAGGCGCGCGACTGACACGCCGGGCTCGCATGCCAGCCTGGCCATCTCGCGCCGAAATTCGAGCGGGTGATTCGGGATGCCTTTGCGGCCAATCCTCTTTGGTGCTTCTGTTGTCAAAGTATTCCCCGCTACTTGAAGTGGTGGGGACCACTCTGGCAATTTCTGGTCAGGCCGTCGAGACGGTGCTGGAGACTCGCTTACGTATAGGGTACCGGTCTGCACGGTGCGATCGTCAAGCGGTTTGCAGCCCGCGTATCGCGTACGGCGTGGCTTCCGTTGAGGCCGCAGTGGTCGGATCAGTGGTCACAGTTCGTCATCCAGTATCGGTTTGGCCATGGCCTCCTCGCCAGTGAATCAACGAAGAGGTTGACAAAACGCGCGGCGGGTTATCAGTCCCTGACACTCATTTTGTTTGAGCGTGTTATGCACTTTTCACCGGCGCTTACGTCCAAGTGACCTGCGAGGAAGTGAGTGGTCACACATAAGGCGCCTCCCGGCATCACGCAGCAGGTGTTTCTGCGCGATGCGATGGCGTCACTCGGCATGCCGCGTACGGAGTTCGCAGAGCGTATCAGTGTTCCGATCAAGACGCTGGACAAGTGGTTGGCGCCTGCGAACACGGCCGATTTTCGGAACATGCCTGATGTGGTATGGGCCTATGTTCGAGAAATTTTGGACTGGACAAAAAACGGCCTGACTTTCAAAGTCAGGGACGCGTCAGAAACTTCGTGTGCTGGGGCGGTTAAGAATCTCAGCAGATGGCGGAGGTGAGTCGCTCGCCGAACAGAATGGCGAACTGATTGACTGCTTGCCGCCAAGTGATAGGCGGTATCTTCCAGTCCTTTTCGATGTTGCGCAAGGCCAGATATAGCAGCTTGCTAGCGGCTTCGTCGTTCGGGAAGTGGCTGCGGTTCTCGACGATCTTGCACGGTTGCATGTGCGCGTGCTCGATGGCAATTGTCGTATGGACGATTCGACGCACCTCGGGCGGGTAGGCGAAGAGGGGGATTGCCGGTTCCCATTGGCGCTGCCACATGGCTGCGACGGTAGAGAATTTGCGGCCCCACTCGCTCTGCGAAATAGCGTCGAGCGTAGCTGCCGCCGCCTCAATCGCTTCGGGGTATCGGCGCAAACCGTCGCCCCCGCGATCAGGATATCGTGCGGGCTGCGGTTCTCCAGCTCGTTGAAGATCTTCAGCCAGAATTTTGCGCCTTTTGTCTGTTCGATCCGCAAACCCAGCGCTTCCTTGCGGCCGTCGGCACGGAGGCTCAGCGCAGATAGACGGCCTTGTTCATGACCACGCCTTTGCCGCGGATCTTCAGCCGAAGCGCGTCGAAGTACACGATCGGATACACGGTCTCGCGTGGGCGCTGCTGCCACTGCTCGACGTCGGCCAGCACCTCGTCGGTGACCGTAGCACCAGCAGCCCGTACGGTTCCGCAGACGGCCCTGAAATTCGTGCGCGCTCATGCCACGTGCATACATGCTGGTGACAGGGAGGTCATAGTCGGGCATTCCCTTCGAGAATGGCATTCGGCGATCGAAACCGCGCCGGCTCAGCAATGGCTTGCCGCTTGATCGTGCTTTGCACGCACATACACTAGATTTGACATTAATACGTGAAATAGTTCAACTCGTCAGAGCGGCTATCGTAGGGCATTTGTGTGAGGATGAGATGCCACGTGAGCGAATTTGCGGTTATTATTTACCAATGTGACGAGAGTTCGATATCTGTCGCTATACACAACGGCATGGTGGCTAGATGGGTGGCAATGTCGAATGTAGAAAAATAAATCGATGACGTGCATGAATTGAGATTGAAACCGGGGATATATGTTGATCAAGAAGACTGTTTTTCTTGCCTCGCGATTCGAGGCCTTCAGTGAACTTCGTGCACAATTAAAACAAAAAATTACCAACTATCCGCACCTCAATCTATCCGCGATTGATCTTGACGACGGTCGAGTGAACCACTATCCCCCGCTCGTGGAGTGCCTCGCACACGTGCGTCGATCCAACTACATGATCTTGTTGCTTGGTGACGAGTACGGTGGATTAGCACCAGATAGCGCAAAGTCTTTTACTCATCTTGAGTATGAGGAGGCAGTTCGCGATGGTGCTGGAACGCGGGTCCTGGTTTTTTGCATTGGGAAGCGTTATCGAGGGGGACAGATTCAGTTCGTTGATCCCGACACACCCTTCGGGCAATGGCAACGAGAAATCGAGAAGCGTCATACGATCGGATTTGTCGAGCCAGATATTCCAGTAGATCAGATGGCGCATCGGATCTTTGAAAGCTTTCTAGCTGCGCATTTTGCAATGGAGTTTGGCCAGATCCGCTTCGAGCCGGAAGATCAGCATCGCGATCTGTTCGATGCAATTTCAGATGGGAAGGCGCTCGATGACTCTGATGTGGCGACACTTGAATCTCGTGATGCTGAGCAAACAGGCCCCTCATTGCTGGACGATGAGCCGCAATGTTCCGGGCCCCTTGCCGCGCTGCTGCAGCCTGCGGCCGTGGCCGCGTATGAACAGCGAGTCGAGGCGCATCGCGCGATTGAGCTGGCCGATTACGGCTGTGCGATACGTCATTTACAGCGAGCATTGGAGCACCGCCCGCTTGATTTGATGGGTAACTTCTGGCTGGCGTCGTTGTACGTGAATCTGGGGCGTAAGCCTGACTGCGAGCGTGCGAAAGAACTCAGCGAGCGAGCTGCTCGTATCGCATTGGGTGAGGGTGCGCCATTTCGAGCAGCCGCTTCATACATGCTTGCTGCCCGTGCGGGATATATCACTGGCCAACCTGACGAGGCGTTGACCTATGCCCGGCAGGCGGTGGAGGCGGCGCCGAGCTACGCAAAGGCAAGAATCGAGCTGGCCCGGAACTGGCTGGCTACTGGTGCGCAGGACCACGCGATGAAGGAAATCGAACGCGCGGCGAACTTGTATTTTCCCAGCATGCGTGAAGTGTTCGTTGACCCGCTATTCTCGCCGGTGCGCACCCAGACGAATGAATTAATCGAGAGCCTGCGTCGTCAGTTGATCGATGGAGCCATCCGGATATTGGTCACTGAGCGACAACTGGCTACCTTGGTTGGGCAGTTGGCCACGGGATACTTGCCGGACGACACCGCGCGTAAGCGGGCGATCGACGTGGCGAAGGCGTCGGTGGCTAAACAACTGGAATGGGTGCGCAGTTTAATTGGGCAAGCAGAGGCGGACGTTACCAAGCTGACACCAACCGTTGGATCGGTGCGATTCGAGCTCGATAGCGAAATTCTGACACTGGATGAAAGGGTTCGGGTCAACTCGGCCATCCTGGCGGCTCAGGAGGCCGATCACGGTCATCTCGCCGGATGGAGCGCTCGACTGGGCACCTATTGGGGAGCCGCCAGCGCACTGCTTGGTTTTTTGATCGCGATCCGCTCATGGTCATATGGCAGCAAGCTCAATGGCTTCCTGGTGTTTCTCGTGAGCACTGGGATAATGTATTTGGGTTATCGCGCGCATCGTAGGTACCGCGTGCGCCTTACGGCAACACGCGATAAGATCGAATGGCTCAAAGCGGAGCTGTCCCGGTTCGGCGCTCGACGCATGGCATTAAGGCGGCAACTTGCCGAATCGCAGCACGCGGCGAAACACTCGACAGAACGAGCGCGTGAAGCGCTGCGTCTATTCGAGAAGGGTACGCTTTCGCAATCGAATCGCTTGTTGTTTCCGTTTGCGTCCCTGTTTTCTGGCCGTCAAGGAGATCTGGTTCGTGTGGTCGCCAGTCAAAGGGATTGGTTTAGAGAGCAAACAGGGCGAACGATTGAAGAGTCGCAAGCATTACCGGCGTGGTTGGAGGAGCAGGACGAGTCCGCCCGATCGGGCATAGGCTTGTTCCGGCTGGAGCGGGTGGAATCTAAGAAGGTGGTGCTCAGTCGAGCGGCTGCCTATGAGCGCGAAGCAAAATAGCAAGAGCGATGCCGAATGAAAGGTGCGGTTGTCTGGCCACGCGGTCCTCCACGGTTGATGTCAGATGGCAATCGATGAAAAATAGTATTTTTCTTTGCGCGACGTGAGGCAAAGATGTTTTATTGACGGAAAATATTTGTTGATGGTAGGTTATTTTAAATAAGGAGACCATGATGCCAGCTTTGAAAACCTATGTGGGATTTATTTCGCATGCTTGGAGCTATCACGGCGAATATGCTCGATTGGAGCAGATGTTGAGGGGTGCCTCGAACTTCTTGTTCAAAAACTCCTCCGTCCCTCGCACCAACCCTATTCTTGATGTGCGATCAACGCAGCAACTGACTAGTGCGCTGAATGAGCAAATCCGTGTTGCCAATATCGTATTGATTCTTGGCGGAATGTACGCTGCGCATAGTGTCTGGATTGAGACTGAAATTAAAATAGCCACAGCTTATCGTAAACCGATAATCGGTGTCGTTCCCTGGGGGCAGCAGCGAACCCCGCAAGTGGTTCAGTTGGCCGCAATTGAAATGGTTCGATGGAATACGGATTCCATCGTTTCGTCGATTCGACAGCATGCGCTGTGATGTGCGGGATGGGTGATTAAAGAATAATAGGAAAATAGCCATGTCAAAGAGTGGGGATGTGAAGGATGGCGACGCGAAACTGTGCTTCGTGGTGATGGGGTTTGGACGAAAGACTGACTACGAATCAGGGCGCACGCTTGATCTGAATGCGACCTATCAGGAAATCATTCGACCGGCTGCCGAGCAAGCCGGTTTGCGGTGTGTGCGAGCGGACGAGATCTCACATTCCGGCCATATCGACTTGCAGATGTACGAGATGCTTCTGAGGGCTGATCTTGTGATTGCCGATATCTCAACAGGTAATGCAAACGCACTTTACGAACTCGGTGTTCGCCATGCCTTGAGGCCGTATTCGACGATCATCATGAGGGAGAGTAAGGGGAAATTTTATTTCGATTTGAATCATACGAGTACGTTCTCGTACGAACACTTGGGTGAGGATATCGGCGCCAAGGAGGCGAGGCGGGCGGTCGGTGAATTGTCTTTGCTAATCGAGAGAATCTTGGAGAATCCGCTGCCGGATAGTCCCGTGTATACCTTTATTCCGAGGCTGATTCAGCCGCACTTGTCGGATGAACAATTTGAGGCGTTGATTCAACGATCAGAGGCGAGTGAAGAGCGATTTTCGGAAATGATGAGCCAGGGCTTGCACGCGTTACGAGAGGACCGCTATGCTGATGCGATGCGATTTTTCTCGAGCGCAGTCGAGATGAAGCCGGATGAGGTGTATCTAAAGCAACAGCTTGCGTTGGCGACGTACAAGAGCAAAGAGCCATCGGAGATTGCTTCGCTCGTCAATGCACTGAAGGTTATTAATGATCTGGGGCCGGATGATTCGAATGATCCCGAGACATTGGGGATAGCAGGAGCTATCCACAAGCGCCTGTGGGGCATCACGAAGGACCCGGCGGAACTGAATTTGGCTATAAAATATTATGGACGTGGATTTGAATTCAGGAGGGACTATTATAATGGTGAAAATTACGCGCTATGTATGAATTATCGTGCTGAAATTGAGGGAGATAAAGCGGATAGGAATTATTACGAAATTGGTGCACGTAAGGCTCGTGAGGAAATCGTCGATATTTTAATTGGAGTCATCCAGTCGCCGCAGTTTGGAGAGAGGTCGGACCAAAAGTGGGTTGTTGCAACGCTGGCCAATACGTTGTTTGGTTTGAATCGCGATGCGGAGGCGGTTCAGTATGAGCAGCAATTTCGCGAGTATTCCGAACATGGTGGCCTTGCACGATGGGAGCGTGATACCTATGAGCAAGGGAAGCAGGAAGTTCTGCGGATAACTGGTCGTCCTGCTGGTCGGCGTGGCAAGAAAGCTGGTCCCAATTAAGTGCATAATTCAGCTATTTGTTTTGGTTGAAGATGAAAGATGCTATGGCTTCATTAGAGAGCTGGCATCAATATGAAATACGGAGTGATTGGGGTATGGCGAAGATTGTTGAATAAGTCAGGGCTGATTTTGAGGTTATGCCTTCGGGGTACATGTTTTGGGTGATTCAATCGATGCGCTTCGCAGGTGATTGTATGTAGAGGCTGTGATGTGATCTGACATTAATATTGCTTGAAGAGTGAGGCGGAAGCGTATGCAGCCGCTGATAGACTCCCGGTGTCAATCGGGATCGGTTTTTCGATTTCTCGAGTTCATGTTGAGGGAGTTTCATGAGGGCGGCGTAGAAGTACATGTCAAAGTCGATTAGAAACTGACCCACCGGGGGTGCGGCTAAAATCTTGGACTGGTTTATGCCGCAATTCCAAGACTCTTCCGGTATTCGAGGGGGCTGAGAGAACCGAGCGAGACCTTGATCCGCGTACCGGATGTAAGAGTCAAGGACCTCGATGAATTGATCAACGGTCGTAGCCCGCCAGTCACGAGGATAGAACAGTTCCATCTTGAGTCGCCCGAAGAAGCCTTCACAGGCTGCGTTATCGGGCGAGCATCCTTTGCGTGACATCGAGCGAACGAGCCTGGCATCGCGCATCCGGGATAGCCATCCCGGCCAACGATAGTGCGCACCGCGATCGGAGTGGACCACTGGCCGCTCATCACTATCAGCCACCGACTCGATGGCCGAATCCAGCATGGTATTTACGAGTTCAGCATCTGGTCGCGTGCCGATTGACCAGCTCATTACGAGACCGTCGAAGCAGTCGATTACCGGCGACAGATACACCTTGCCGGCCGGGATCTGGAATTCGGTAATGTCGGTGAGCCATTTCTGATTCGGGGCGGCGGCGCGGAAATCACGATTGATGAGATTCTCCGGCGCGGGGCTTATTTCCCCACGATAGGAGCCGTAGCGACGTCGTCTGGTCGTGGCAGCGGCCAGACCCTCCTGTCGCATCAAACGTCGCACGACCTTCTCCGAGATGAAGACCTGCAGCCTGCTCAATGCCGCGCGGATTCGACGATAGCCGTAGCAGCGGTGATTGCATTCGAAGATGTCTGCGATGACGCGACGCGCGCCAGCATGCCTGTCAGCGACAAGCAGACGTGCACGGTGATAAAAGTAGGAGCTGCGGGCGAGCCTCAGGATGGCTAACAACTCCGGCAACGGATAGGTGTATTTCAGGACATCAACCAGCATCGTCTTCTCCCGGTTGCTCAGGAGCTGCGGGTCGATGCCCATTCCATTTTTTACCGGTTCGTTCGCCTTCTTGAGGATATCGTGCTCGAGCTGCAACTTCCGGACGTCGCGTCGAAGCGATTCGATCTGTCGTTCCAGTTCCGCACGCTCATGGCCCGGTGCTGGCTTCTTCTGGCGTTTCATGGATGCTGGAACCTCTCGACCGAGTAGCTGATTCTTCCAGTTGTACAGCATCGGCATGCTCACGCCTGTTTTCTGGGCGACCACGCGTGCGCTTTCTTCTCTGGCGCACAATTCGATGACTGCCGCCCGTTTCACTGCCAGCGATTTCGGAGCGCTGCCAGTTACTCTGCCGATAAGGCGTTTCCCAATTTCGGGGCACAGTTCTTCAATCCAGGCTGCAAGCGTCCCGCGACTCGGATAGCCCAAAGCCCTCGAGGTTACAGCAGCACAACGGTCATGGCTCAGATAATGATCGACGGCAGCCTGCTTCTGTTCGGCCGAATACCTCGGCGTGGCACGAACATAGCCAGTTCGTAAATCATGACACTGTTCGTATTCACGATGCCAGGCCTTCAGGGAATTCTTTGTCGGGTAACCCAACTGCCTGATGGTCGCCCTGATGCGCTTTCCCAACTTCAGATAGAGCCGAACCGCTTGAACGCGGTCTTCGTACGAGTACATGGACTACCTCCAGGTAGTCCAAGATTTTGTCCGCATCCCCACCTGCAGATTATCGAGCTGGACGACGCGGGGCAGCAATTCTGAGAGGGGCGAGATTGTGTGCTGTTCGAGCGCAAATTGCGCTACGGCGAAAAGCTTGTACGGCTGACCTGGCTTGATGCCGGGGAGGACCCCATGGCGGGGCGCCGAAGGCACCCGGCTCAGGGCTTGTACGCTAACAACGCTGTCGGGGGCATCCGTCAAGATTGCTCTGCTTTGATGCGGTAGTTTAACTGCCTAGTGTTGGGTGTTGCCAAGTATACGAACAGGACTTCAACAGCCGCAGCATCGTGCATTGGGGGCAACTATAGGGGCCACTGTTCGGCGACGAAAACTCAATGGATTGCTGGTAAAGGCTCATGCCGCTTGATTCGAATCCGGCCTCCGTACGGAAGTCGATCAGGTCGCCAGTTCGCGAGGTCATGTCCCGCACGAAATACGCGAGATAGATCGCCAGGAACAGAGGGCTGATGACATCGAGATTGCCATGTCCGGATTTCAGGGTGGTAAATGCATGGTGATGCTCCAGCGACTTTCGTTGAACAACTGCCGCGGAGAGAGGCAGCAACGTAGCTTTGGTCAGAGCGGTCCGACGCTTGGAACTGGTTCGGCGCTTTTCTTTGCTCACACGTGTTTAGTTCCGCTCAGGCCACCACGGTTTCGGCGCCTCCCGAATCAGGTAGTCGTCGAGGTTCTTGTCGACAAGCCACTTTGGCCGAGGGCCTTTGCCCGACCATGAGTTTCCGGAATTCGGGTCGTAGTACATCGCAGGTGCTTTCTGTCGCTTGGCCTGGATGAAGCCGCCAGCGCGCAGCAGTTCAATTTCGGAGATGCCGTATTCCTTGACGTCTTCGGCGATCTGTTTGAGTTTGGCTTGCTTCTCCTGCTTCTTTGCGTCTTCAACTAGCAGGTTCAGTTGGCCGAGCTGCTTCTGCAACTCGCGAATGGAACGGTTGTTCATAGTGCCTTGTTTCGAGCGAATCACTGCTTGGAGGTACATTCAGCAGTCGAGTTCGCGGTGTATTTGATATTGCTGACGTGTGACCCGGCCACGAGCGGAGTGGCCGCGGAGCGAGTCAACTAAGCTGGGTACTCCAAGCGGAGCATATCGGTCACGCGCGTGCGATGCCGACGAGGGTGCAATTGTAACCCACGCACCGAGGCGGATCTTGACTGTGCGGGTGCGGGCAAAGAATCGCGGAGAAGGGCAATAACCCGTCTGAGAAATCGGACAACAGCAGTCAGACCGTTACCGCCCGCTCGCAAAGACCCTATCTCGACAGGTATAAGGTCTTGCGACACGATGAGGCTGCCGAACCGATCAACCTTGTTTTCTTTCACTTGTTAGCTATGCGTGAACACACCCTTCAGCGTCAGAGACGTGTGCGTAGGGAATACGCGTTCGCTCGTCTGCAAGTAGCAATGGGCCGTCTTGTGCATGCGGACACGGCAGCGGAACAGGCTCTCGCGACATGTTGGGTAAATGCCTGGGCGAGTGTGATTGGTGACCTTCACTTTCACGGATTCGTCGAGGGGCGGGTTGGACACCGGCCAAGGCGGTGAGACTGGGCTGCGAAAGTGGTCAATTGGTCGAAGAAATGACAGTCGTGACGCTGTCCAGCAGCACGGAATATGGGCGGTATCAAGCACCGAATGGATAACGAGGAGGGACGCTCCTCCTCGCCAGTTCGTTAGCTTCGGGTCAGGAAGCCGTCGCGATTCGCTGCATCTTTGATCTAGGCAGGGGGTTTACCTTTGCCGGTCCAGATCGCGCCGGTTGTCGGATCGCGGTATTTGGGGATGTCAGCAATATTCTTCGGCAGTTTGGAAGCGGAAGCCTTGCGTCCCCTGGTCGTTTTGGGGAGGGGGGGGGCCGGGGCACAATTTTTATTTACGTCAATCGCTTGACGGTGGTGATTATGTGTCTTGGTGATGTGAGAAAATGGTTGAATATTTTTTAATTAATTTAATATTTTTAATAAGTTAACTGCATTAAAGCGTGATGCGTATTTAATAGATGATGCTTCGAAGAAAAATTGTCTGCGTTTTCATTGGCGGAAAATCTGAATTTTATGGCGCCTGACAATCGTTGATCATTCTTCGCGTTTGGTTGCGCGACCATCTCTGAAAATGTCTAACGAGACCAAAGCATGGGGTGCGCAATACGGTGAGCTGAACCCCAGATGTTGGACGGTGGTCGAGCGAATTTCATGCGAATCGAATCCGGTACTCGACGGGGCTCAGGCCCTTGAGCTTCAGCTTGATCCGATCGTGATTGTAGTACCGGATGTAGCTATCAATGCCTGTTTGCAGCTCCTCTACGCTTCGGAATTTCTCCAGGTAGTAGAACTTGGACTTCAGCGTGCCGAAGAAGCTCTCCATCGCGGCGTTGTCGAGGCAATTGCCTTTACGCGACATGCTTTGCTTCGCAGCATGTGCGTCAAGCAGCCGCCGGTATTCAGGCATCCTGTATTGCCAGCCCTGATCCGAATGCAGCATCGGCCGGTCACCGGCTTTCAATCTGCTAAAGGCCTTCTTAAGCATCGCGCCGACCATGCCGAGCAGTGGCCGTGGGGACATTTCATACGACACGATTTCGCCATTGAAGAGATCCAGCACCGGAGACAAGTACAGTTTCCGACCGTCCACGTTGAACTCGGTAACGTCCGTCACCCACTTTTCATTTGGCCGATCGGCGTGAAACTGTCGCGCCAGGTCGTTAGGGGCAACGTGTCCGAGTTGACCTTTGTAGGAGCGATATTTCTTCACTCGTACTCGGCAGCACAACTGGAGCTGAACCATCAGTCGACGGACCGTCTTGTGGTTCACGAGGTCGCCGCTGCGACGGATAGCGGCAGTGATGCGACGATAGCCATAACGCCCTTTGTGTCGCTCGAACAGCTCCCGAATCTTCAATTCAAGTCCGCATATTTGTCCCCTCGCTGCAGCGTCCTTTGCTGATAGTAGAACGTGCTGCGAGCAAGCCCGGCAAGTTGCAGCAGGCTGGCAAGCGGGTAATGCTGCCTCAGCTCGAGCACGATCAGCGTTCGCTCTTTTGCGGTTGCCGACCGTTCGCCTGAACCAAGGCATCGAGCTTTTTTAGGTACGCATTCTCCATCCGTAGGCTGTTCAGCTCCTCGATTAAGTCCTGGCGGCTGCGATCGTGATCGGAATTCTGTTGTTTCGCTTGGTCAGAAGGCGTCGTTGACATCGTCTTGCGGCGCTCGCCGGACACGCGGCCGAGTGCTTTCGGACCGCCTTGATTGAATTTATCTTCCCACTCGCCGATCACGTTGAAGCGGCGGATATTGAACAGGGCTGCAGTTTGTCGCTGCGACAAGCCTTCCTCGTGCATCCGCTTCAGGACTGAAAGTTTGAATTCAGCGCTGAAATTCGTGGGAGCCCGCTTCTTCGTCCGCACGCCTTCCTCACCGTGAACCCGATAGCCGGCAATCCATTGCCGCAGCGATGAAACATTGACGCCATGCCGTTGAGCAACAGCTTTTAGGCCGGACTCGCCGGAGCAGTAGTCCTTGACGGCCGTCAGCTTGGCTCGGTCCGTATATTTTCCCATAGTCCCTTCCGGTCGGAGTCCAACCTTCGGGGTTCAGTTCACGCATCGGCCTTGTACAGCGCGTTGCTGTAGTCGATGCCGACCGCGAACGGCGCGAAGTTGTAGCGCAACGCGCCGCGTGCGATGCCGATCGATTTCGCGGAGATGTAGCCGCCATTGACCAGCGATCCGTCGAACGTGCCGTCGGAGGTGCCGTTCCAGCCGGTCCGGATGCCGTTGGCGAGCGAGGAACGATTGGCCGCGTAGTAATAGCCGCCGGCCACGTCGACCGGGCCGTTGCTGTACGACAGGCCGGCCGACCAGGTTTGCCTGGCGCCGCTCTTGCCGGCCACGCCGCCGAGCGCGTACATGCCGACGAACTGGAATCCGTTGATCGTTGGCGACGTGTATTTCACCACGTTGTCGGTGCGCGACGACGTGTCGTAGTTGTCAACGTCGCCGGGTGTCGCGTAGACGCTGCCGAAGTAGAAGTCGCCGGTGACCGGCCAGGCGACATCCGCGAGCGCGTCGTACTGGCGGCCGAGCGTCAGCGTGCCCCAGCGCGCGCTTTCGAGGCCGACGAAGGCCTGCCGGCCGAACATCCGGTGCTTTGCCCGAGCGCGCCGGTGTTCGGATTGAAGCCGTTTTCCAGCGTGAAGATTGCTTTCAATCCGCCGCCCAGATCTTCGGCACCCTTCACGCCGAAGCGGTTGCGGAGCAGGTTGCCGTTGCCGAGGCCGACGTGATTCTTGCCGTCTGCGTTGGCGTTCCATACGTACGTCAGCGACGTATCGAACAAGCCGTATAACGTGACTTCCGACGCGTGTGCCGCGTGAGCGGTTGCGAATATCGCACCGGACATCATGGCGAGCCGAACTGGAGTTTTCATGGTGAGCCCCTGAATTTCAAGATGATCGTTTCGTGCATCGGTCGATTCGGCGCCGCGTGTCGTGCCGGCGGGCGCGGAATATCGCAATGGCGCTGCCGATTCTGGAAAGCGTTCGGATCGTGAAGGTGAGGGACAAATGAGAAAAATATCATCGCCGCGTCATCAGCGCGGAAACGCATGATGAATTTTCATTCGTAGTGCGATGCAGAGCATGTCGAGGCGGTGACGAAACCGTCATGCTGCAATCACGAATCCGCACCGCCGCCGGATCAAAGTGAAGGCTCCTGTCACGGATTACCAGCAAGGAGCGAACAGCATGAACATTCCGCGACCGATGATTGTCATCGCCGCTGCCGTACCGTCGATTGCGGCCTTCTCGCAAGCGGTGGTCGCGCAGCAGAAGACCCGGCAGGAAGTCCGTCAGGAACTGGTGCGCGCGCGCCACGACGGCGTGATCCCGAGCCCGAATCACGACTACCCGGCGAGCACGGCCACCGTCGCGCGCAATCAGGAAATCCATCGCGCGACGGTGCATCGCGGTGAGACGGCGCCGATGCTCGATGCGCACGACAACCGTTTTGCGGTGCGTTGATCGTTTATTCGCGGCCGACCGGCGCGGTGCCTGTCGGCCGCCCCCCACATGAAGAGGAGAGTGCCATGCGCAATTTCGCGAAAGGAATCGTGCTCGCGGCGTGCCTGATGTCGACGACCGCGATGGCGGCCGGCTGGCCGGAGCGTGCGCTGTCGCACGTGTCGGTGACATGATGTCGGCCGGCGTGCGAACGAGCGGATGCGCTGCGAGTTTGCGGCCGTGCCGGCCGGTGCGGGTGGCGTCGACTGTCGAGGAGAAGCTGATCCTGCTCGGCGACGTTCGCACTGCGTCGCATCAGTCGCGCAAGCTGAAGGAGCAGTTGCAACTGACGACACGCGACGAAGTGATCGCGCTGAACCTACTGTTCGACAACGGCGGCCGCATGTCGCGCGAACATGCTCGACTTTTGGACGGCGCTACGCGACGAGGGCGTGACGCTCGTCAACGGCACGCGCATTGTCGATACGTATCCGACGGGTGTGAACACGTGGTAACCGGTGCGCGGCCGCAGCGGGCTTACTCAGTCTTCACTGATCCTTCGAGCAGGAAGAAGACGATGAAGCCGATGAAGAACGCGACCGTGGCGAATGGAGTTTCGGGTACACGAGCGGATGGACCTACCTAAGCGCAATATTCGGAGTGGGCCCGTGCGGACGCTGCAACATAGATACAGATCGCGGGGAGGATTTCCGTCTCCGTCGGGCGGGCTGAAGCGACACGAACTTTTGGTGGAGCTCATGCTTGGCTCAGAAGGAAACAACTTTGCTTCATCCAAGACGGTAGCCGTGTACGAATTCCACCTCTGCGGCAACTCCGGAAAACGACTCGACCACCTGAGGTCCCAAGCCTGTACGTCACTGATATGTTCAAAAAATCGATACGATCAGCCGGAGCCATTTTGGGCTCAGCGGCGATGGTGATTTCCACCACGATGGGGCCCGTTTCGGCGAAGGCGGCTATAGCGGCTTCGGTCTTGCCGTCAACCGTAGACAAGGTGCTCAAGTACCTTCAAACCGTGTCGCTGCAAGAAGATCTTTGGGTTGCACCGGATGCGGTTGTCGCTGGAATTTTGTTCACCATTGCCATCTGTCTTGAGGGCGATTGATTTGGCAGTCTCCGCGCCGGGAGTTATGGCACCGTGCTCATTCGTAGCATTGTTCAGGATGGACGAATTAGCAAACATGCATTCGTCTTTTTTGCGCGAACGCATCACAGCCGACGCGACGAGAACATCGCTCTCGGCTGTTTCTTGCGGCTCTGCAGAGGGGTTACGCGTAAGCAGTATCTGTGGGCACTGTTAGCATAAAGTTCGAGCTCCAACAGTAGGTGAATCCAACGCCGATGCCCCGTCTTTCGAAACTGACCGCCGAGCAGTTGGCCATTCTTGATGCCACAGCGTTAGGCACGGATCTGAAGGTCAAGGCCTACGCCGGCGCCGGCAAAACCTCGACACTGCAACTGGTGGCCGATCGCCTGGTGGGCCGCCGCGGTGTCTATCTCGCGTTCAATCGCGACATCGCGGACCATGCGCGTCGCCGCTTCCCCTCGCACGTGCAGTCGAATACCGTGCGTGCGCGCGTATGTCGCGGCGCCTGCGACATTGCGTCAGCGTCTGCGGGCCCAGAGTGAGCCCCCGTACGTGCTCGCCGATCGGTTCGGGCTCGGTCCGCTACGCGTGTCGAGCCTGGTTGGCGGCTAGCCGGTCGAGCTGCAACCGCTCGACCTCGGCCTGATGGTGGTCGACGGGCTCGGCGGCTTCTGTCGCTCGGCCGATGCGTATCCGCTTGCAGCTCACATTCAGATCGACGAGAAAATTCCCGAGGCCGCCGCTGTGTCGCTGCGTGGCCTTGCATATGAACACGGCGTAGCCAACCGGCATAAAACGGACGGTCCGCAATTTCTGAATCAGACCGGACAGCCGCAGCCCCAAACCACCTTTCCCGGCTGGGCGCGCGCAGCGATGGGTTCGACTGCAACAGTGAGCCCGATGACAGTGTCGGAACTTTCATCGGGACCGGATCAGGCAGTATTTCTAGTCTCTGCGAAGGCGATGTTCATGCGCGTCCAGGGTGCTTGGGACCGCAACGATCAGGGCGATCTGTATGAACTCACGACGTCGGAGATGTTCATGCGAATCAAGAAGGATCTGGAAGTACGAAGGCCCGAGCCGAGCCTTACGGATGTAACGCAACTGGATGCCGAGATACTCGGCACCGAGCGCAACGCGGATGAAATCCTAGTCAGCGTTCGCTTTCACGGCGAAATGCGCGAGGACGGTGCACTGACCGTCCAGCCGTTCCAGGAAGTCTGGCACTTGGTGAAGCGCACGGGGAGCGAGCAGGCGTGGCAGTTGGCAGGCATCCAGCAGATAGTCAGTTGATGAGTTGTGAAAGTCGGCGCGGAAACGCGCCGGCCTTGCTTCGATGACGGTGGTCACACTATTCATCGGCTTACGCAATGTAAGGCTCTGCGATCTGCGTAGCCCATTATTCGTAAGCGCATCGCGAAGGCCACACTTGATCACCTAAGAGACGATTTCATAAAGGCTGCTGGACCCGCCGGAGGGTATTCCAGCAGATCAGACAGCAATCGAGTTTGAGGAATGCGCGATGAATATCGGCAGGACGTTCGAAACGAACGCAGAGACGCCGGAAGTGATGCAACCAGGCATGGGTGTGTTCAACGACCCAGCAATGTTTGCCAAGACCGCTGCCGTGTCCGGTACGGCGCATGGCAATCACTGTCTTGATACCGCGATTGCGTAATGCTCTTCGATGTCGCTCGGAGTCGTAACCGCGATCGGGGTAGACAGCGCGCGGTCTCTGCAGTGGGTGGCCATACAATCCGCGAACGACGGAATCGCGTCGATAAGCGGCAGCAATTGCGTGACGTCATGGACGTTGGCGCCAGTCAGGATTGCGGCGAGCGGCGTGCCATTGGCACCGGTGACGATATAGTGCTTGGAACCGGGGCGTGCCCGATCAGTGGGGTTTGGCCCGCTCCAACAGCACGAATCGATGAAGAGTCGACAACGGCTCGCGAGAAATCAATCTGGTCTGCTGCACGCAGCTTCGCGAGCAGCAACTCGTGCAGACGGTCCCACACGCCACCAGATTGCCATTCGCCAAGCCGTTGCCAACGTGTCACGCCCGAGCCGCAAACCATCTCGGCGGGCAAGTCGCGCCAGCGCAGTCCAGTCTTGAGCACGAACAAGATACCGGTCCGCGCGGCACGATCCCAAACCGGCTGACAGCCCGGGTTCTTCTCGCGTCGCGGCTTGGGTGGCGCCAGTAACGGCTCGATCAGTATCCACAATTTGTCGTCGATGATCGGCTTGACCATCTCCTCGGCCTCGGTTGTTCCAATGCCTGAGGTTAACAGCTCGCCGCGAAAATTAGCAGCCCCTCAGGGCATTTTTGAAACCGTCTCTAAAACATGATGCAGAGGCAATGGAGTTCACGATCGATCAGAACGATGTTCTCACTCAGCCGTCACGGCCCATGGATCGAACCCACGCGTCACGGTCGCCGCAAAGTTGTCCAGCAGCGCGAATCCTTGTGTCGAGCGACTGTTGTTCAGGATCGTCGTCTCGAAGCCAGACAGCTGCGCGCTCTTCGACAGGTAGTAGACGAGCCCTTATAGCGCTTCGCGCGCTACACGACCGATACGATACGTCGGGATTACATTACCCTCCGAAGAACCGTCATCGCGACGTACGGAGGCCAGTGCGCCGCATACGCAGATCACTGGGGCTGCGACGCCGTCCTTCACGTGCGGCAATCGTTGCTACACCAGGTCCTTGAGAACACCGTGAGTACAAAGCGCCAGTACGCTTTACGTGAGCGTGCGGTGTCGCTGGGCTGGCCCATAGAGCGCACCCAAGGTATCGACACTGACCGTGGCCTGTCCGGCGCCAGCGCAGAACACCAGGACGGGTTTCAGCAACTGGTATCGGAAGTCGCCATCGGCAACGCCAGCGTCGTATTCGGACTTGAGTGCTTCATCTGGCGCGGAACAACGCTGATTGGCGTCGGCTCATCGAACTCGCGGCACTGACCCGTACGCTGATTTCTGACGAAGACTCCGCATACGATGTGGCTTACGTCAACGACCGCCTGCGGCTCGGTCTGAAGGGAACCATGAGCGAGGCGAAGCTGAACGCGCGGTTGCAGAGTGGGATGCGCAACAAAGCGTAATGTGGCAGACTCGCACGGCCCCTTCCCGTCGGGCTTGTCTACCATCCGCGGGGATCCCTCAGCCCGAACATCCTGGAGCCCGAACTCGACCAGAACTGACAAGGAAATCTACAACCGACATGCGCAACGCCCAAGCCGGCCGAATCGGTCGCGCTCCCGAAGTCGGCGGTCACTTTCATCGAAATACGCACTGCGTCATCGAATTTGCAAATCTACCGACGCCAATTGGCAATATCAGCGCGTCAAGGACAAGTCATCTGATCTTGCCGACGCGCCAGGCTTAGACGCTTATCGCAATTCAGTGCCGCAGTCTGGAGATCGCGACTTCGAGTCAAGACGTCGTTGCTGCCACGCTTACACTTAATCCAATCCGCCTATTACGCCAAGAGGAACCGAGCATGAAACTGTATGATCTAGAACTATCCGGCAATTGTTACAAAGTGCGTCTCTTCGCCGCTTTGGCACAGATCAATTTGACGATCGAAGCGGTCGATTTTCTCAGCGGCGCACACAAGCGCCCACCGCTAATCGACCTCAACCCATGGAGCGAAATCCCTATCCTGGTCGACAATGAAATGGTGCTCCGCGACTCTCAGGCCATTTTGGTCTATCTTGCCGCCAAATATGCAGATGAACGCTGGCTGCCGCGTGATGCCGCCGGACTTGCGGAGGTGATGCAATGGCTGTCCACAGCCGCCAACGAGATGCAGAACGGTCCAGCTTCGGCACGCCTGGTAGACAAGTTCGGCTATCCGATCGACAAACAGGACACGCTGCAGCGTTCTGCGCGCATTCTGCTATTGCTGGACACCTACCTGGCTAAGCGCCAATGGCTGGCGCAGGAACGTCCTACCATCGCCGACTGCGCTGTATTTCCCTACGTGGCCTTAGCGCCTGAAGGCGGTGTATCACTGTCGGACTTCCCACATATCTGCCAATGGCTTGCACGTGTGAAAGCGCTGCCGCACTTCCTGTCTATGCCCGGTATTTGATCTATCTCGCCTGGCGGTCGGCAAACGTGATATCCGATCGCCAGTAGTTACCGATTGGTAGGTTGGAAGTGGGTACGCCATTTGGTCTTGGAAGCTGCTGCATAGCCTAAGCAAATGCGTCAGCTGGAAAAACATAACTGATCCGAGAGAGAAAAGCTCCGATGCCACCCAATGTTTTACAAGATGTCACGGCGACAGTCGGCTTCTCGCCCAGTCCATTGTCATAATGCGCCATCGATAGCGAACGCGCCGGATAACACCTCAACGCATTGTTCGCCGACGCCACTACAGGCGTGCCCGTTGAACGGTCAACACGCGTAAGTAGCAAGCTTCGACGCCCAATGCCCACGCCCTGTCGCACTCACGGAGACGCTTGCGACGAACCTCGCATCGATGTGAGCAACGCAGCAATCGTCACCGTTGCACTGCTCGTCGCCGGATCCTCGGGATCCGTAGCACGATCTACGCGCCTGCAAATCGCACTCGTCAGGATCGACGTCGCGGATGTAGACGTAGATCGATACCGCACCGTCGAGTTGCAACACCTCGTTGAACGCGGCCAGAATCAGTACGCAACGACGCAGAGCGTTACGGGAGGCGAGTGCGGCGATGAGAAACGGCGATCCGGCCGACGCCATCTGGGCGGATTCAACCGGTCGTCGCAACACCTTCAATCGAGGAGGTGTTGCTTGGGTCGAAGTGTAAAACAGGTGTATCAGTTGGCAGGGTGAGGATCGATGCACTCGCCGGGGGGGCCGTCGCTTCGGCATGAACCCGAGCGTCTAATTTGGAAGCGGATCGCCACCGGTATCACATGCGAAAATGCAGCATGGGCGGTCGAAGTATCGCAAGCGGTAGGCTCGCGTTGGTTCCGCCATTGTGACTGCATATCACTCTTCATGTCGAATCCGATATCTGGTAGGTACTTGTCGTTTGTAGCGCGAGAGGAGATAGCATTACATTTGACCAAAGGCTTTGGGGGCGCGAGATCGCTCGCCGTATCGGGCGCAGCCCATCAACCGTTTCGCGGGAGCTCACCCATAACGCTGCTACTCGTGGCAGCTGTCTCGAGTTGCAGCGCAATATCCGGTACGAATGGTTCAATCGAATATCTGTATGACTTGACAAAAATGTGACAGCGGATGGCGCTTGACATGCATCACCTCTCCACTACAATAAAGTCTCTTTGGGAGAAGAGGATGGCTTGGCGGGGTTGGGGAACTCACTGTCAATGTCATCGGGAGGGGCCTCGTCTAACCACGAGGCTTTTCTTTTTTCTGTGCCTACGTCACCAGCCTTCCTGCCGCGATCAGCGCCAGCAGTTTGGCGTGTTGTCTCCGAAACCATTCCGCGCGCCCGACAATGGCGTCGAATCGAATTTCGCATCGCTCAGGATCGGCAAGTAAGAACCGTCCGGGTTCCGGGAGTGGAGCCGTGCGTTCGTGTCTTCTCCTTGCTC
This sequence comes from Burkholderia sp. Ac-20345, assembly GCF_017104825.1. Classification (NCBI taxonomy): domain Bacteria; kingdom Pseudomonadati; phylum Pseudomonadota; class Betaproteobacteria; order Burkholderiales; family Burkholderiaceae; genus Burkholderia; species Burkholderia sp. Ac-20345. Next base: position 42,343 of record NZ_JAAGPO010000065.1, read on the forward strand.
GATGATACGCAGTTCATAGTCGAACGTACGGTGCCGGTTGCGGCCTGGTCTTTGAGAGCACCGAGAGTACGAAACGGCAGTGGGCTTTACGTAAGAGAACGGTGTCGTTGGGCTGGCCCTAGAGCGGCCCCATGTATCTGAGGACACAAGGATTCTCTTAAAATAAGCAATAGTCTTGTGCCCATCAGTAAGCCTAGCCATTACGTGGAAGGCATCGAAATTCCGACCGTGCCGTCGTCGGTGCACGGTGCAGGAAAAAATCGCCATCGTGCAGAAAACACTTGAGCCGGGAGCATTGGTATCGGTCGTGGCGCGTCGGCACGACATCAACGCCAACGTCGTGTTCGGGTGGCGCAAGCAATATCGGGAAGGTAAGCTGGAACTGCCAGTACTGGCGCCATCGGCCATGACAGGCACGGAGTTGCTGAGCGTAGGCGTGATAGATTTTATGTCGATGCTGCTGGCGCTGCAACTGACAGAAAACACGACGTCGAAAGTGACAAGCGGTGTTCCCGCACCGATCCCCGTGTGCGAAATTGAAGTGGAAGTCGGCAAACGGCTCGTGCGGATTCGCGGGCTGTCTGCCGAGCGCGCCCTAGCATTCCTTCAGGAATGCCTGAAATGATCACATTGCCGGCCGGCACCCGCATCTGGCTTGCGGCGGGCGTCACGGACAACGTTTCAATCCAGCGTTGACACCATGGAGTGCGCGCAATGTCATGCACCTTGAGCGCGCACGCCGTACCGAACCTTAACTTGAGACACGTTCGACCGGCGCCAGCCCGAGTCGCTCGCGCAGCGTGCGCTCGCGGTATTCGCTGCGAAACACACCGAGCCGTTGCAGGCGCGGCACGACCTCGTCGAAGAAGCGGCCCGAATCGCCGGGCACGGTTGGCGGCATCACGACGAAGCCATCCACCGCGCCGGCACGATACCAGTCGGCCATATGCGTGGCGACGTCGTCGGCCGTGCCGACGAGCCCGAACCCGCCACGCCCCATCCATTGCGTGAATTCGCGCACCGTCATGCGCTCGGCGCGCGCGTGGCCGATAAGGTCAGCGAAGCGCTCTTTGCGTTCGATTTTCGGCAGCAGGTCGGGCACGAGGTCATCGAGCGCGTGCTGCGACCAGTCGTAATCCATCGTATTCGACAGATGCGTGAGGGTGGCGAGCGGATTGAGCCTCTCCTGCAGGAACCGCAGCTTTTCCTCGGCGTCGGCGCGTGTGCGGCCAATCACCGGTTGCAGCCCCGGTAGGATTTTGAGGCTGCCGGGTGCTCGGCCCTCGGCCGTGACGCGTCGCCGTAAATCGTGCGCGTGTTCGAGGGCGGCGGCTAGCGTCGGCTTCTCCGATGCGAAGATGACGTCAGCATGGCGTGCGGCCGCGTCGGAGAACGCGCGCGAGCCGCCCGCCTGAATCGCCACGGGGTGGCCCTGCGGCGGCCGACGCACGGTCAGCGGGCCGCGCGAGGCGAACCACGGCGTGTCGATATCGGCGCGGCGCACGCGCTCGCCGCGCGCATACACGCCGCTGGCCGCATCGGCGACAATCGCGTCGTCGCCCCAAGTGTCCCAGAGAGTGCGCAAAGCATCGATGAACGCCTCGGCGCGCCAGTAGCGCTCCTCGTGCGCGGGCAGCGTTGCGCCAAAATTACGCGCCTCGCCGCCGCTCGTGGAGGTCACGACATTAAAACCGGCGCGGCCCGCGCTCAGGTGGTCGAGCGTGGCGAGCGTGCGCGCGACCGGAAACGGATGCGCAAAGCTGCTCGAAATCGTGCCGGCCAGGCCGATATGTGTGGTGACCACGCTCAGCGCCGACAGAACCGCGAACGGGTCCGGCCATTCGAGTGCGCGCACCGCGAGCGCATCGGCAAAGCTACCGCCGTAGATGTCGTCGATAGACAGCTTGTCGGCCATGAACACGAGGTCGAATTTCGCCGCCTCCGCGCGGCGCGTCAGCTCGACGAGCTGCATGACGTCGAGCGGGTCGGGAGTGCTTTCGGCCAGCGCCCGCCAGCCCGCGTGATGGCAGCCCGCCGGTGCCAGAAACAATGCCAGATGCATGCGTCGATACCCTCGTGCAAGAAGGCCCGCCTCGCGGGCTGGTGGATTCGAGCGTGCGATGCTAGCGCTGCGAACCGATGCCGTGAAACGATGATTCCCGATAAGCAATCCGCGCGCATGGGCATCGGCGCAAGCGCACGGTGCCGCCTGCCTCCTTGGCCGCACGTCCCTGCCTCTCCATCGTGAGGGTACAAGAGGTGGACGCGAAATCATCTGTCGTACACTTGACCTTACCCCGCCGAGTACACCATTCGTAAGTTAGTGGGCTCGCCGTTTTTAGGTTGATGCAGTTGCCGGAATTGGTCCGGCGCCAGTTGCCCCAAGGCACTATGCGGGCGCACCGAGTTGTAGTCCGTGCGCCACGCTTCGATTCTCGTGCGTGCATCGTCGAGACTGACGAACGCATGCTGGTTCAAACACTCTTCGCGCAACCGTCCGTTGAAGCTCTCGATGTGCGCGTTTTCCACCGGCTTACCTGGACGGATGAACTGCAGCTTGACGCCATGTTCGTGCGCCCATGCATCGAGCGCCTTGCTGACGAACTCTGGCCCGTTGTCGACCTGAATCAGATTAGGCTGCCGTCCCCGCTGACGTAGCTGCTCCAGCTCGCGCAGCCGCTGCCGCACTTCGTGGTCGACGTCAGGTGGCACTGGCCGTCGGAACGTCCGGCGATTCAGGCCAACGAGCGCGCACGCCCGGCGCTCCGAATAGTCGTGCTGCTCCATCACCTGCTGCACGACTTCCCGGCGCTGCGCGGGCGAACTCACTTTTTTCCGAGAACGTCCTTCAGAACCTGGATGTCCAGCGCCTGGTCCGCCACCAACCGCTTGAGTCGCTGGTTTTCCTCCCCCAACTGCCGCAATCGCCGTGCTTCCGACACATCCATGCCGCCGTAGCGGCTACGCCAGTTATAGAACGTCGCATCCGATATGCCGTGCTTGCGGCACAAGTCTGCGACCTTCATGCCGGCATCGGCTTCCTTCAGCACCCCGATAATCTGCTCTTCGCTGAACCGCGACTTCTTCATGACAAGGTTTCTCCTGCTGCCTTGCCACTAACTTTACCGTGGGATACTTCAGAGGGGGAAGGTCAAGCGCCATAACCACCCTCATTGCGCCCAATCGTGTGCAGGAGAAAAAGTCCGTCGCTGCGAAGGCATTGTTTCACAACGCGCATATACACCGCATGATTCTTTCGGCCGACATGCTCGAACATGCCAAGACTGACAACTCTGTCAAACTGACCTTCCGGGTCTCGGTAATCCATAAGCAGCACTTCAACGGGAAGCCCCGAACAACGTTCTTTCGCGGCGATTGCTTGTTCTGCAGAAATGGTAATGCCTGTGCATTCGCCCCTATATTTAGTTGACGCGAATTGCATGAAACTTCCTCAGCCACATCCGATATCCAGTACTCGCATGCCGGGGCGCAATCCGAGTTTGTTGCAGACGAGATCGAGCTTATGTTCCTGGGCCGCCTCAAGTGTGCTGCAGTTCTCCCAGAACCCACAAGTATAGGTCATACGCTCATCGAGCATCGTGGCGTAGAAACTATTCCCAAGATCGTAGTGGCTTTTGCCTACTTGCCACGCACGCTGGACATTTTGCAAATTAAAAAACGAGCTCGCAAATGATGGAGGACGGCCCGAGTGCCGCGTACTTCACGGTCCACACGTGAGCGCAACAAGCGGTCGAAAAGTTGGTCAAGTCGGGCACAATCCCAGTGCCCATCCATATAGGCTTCGCCAAATCCGAGACTGCCGTGAGCGAGCACGCGAGCAGGCACACTGGAGTCATGCAATTGGATATCCCAAGGGCGGGTGCCGCCGATTCTTACGTCGGCGTTCGCAAGAATACTCTCGATGAACTGTAATGTGTGGTTATCGCTGCGCGAACCTCGCGGGGGAATCAAGCCTTCAGATGCGCTCATGTGATGTGCTTCCTCTTTTGGGGGCATGACGTAGGCGGAAAATTCACGTACCTGTCATCTGTTTCTGGAATGATATTTGACTTGATGTTGTGCAGAGTTATCGTGATTCGGAATTAACTTTTCTGTGCGAAAAGGGTGTCAGGGGAGCACGTTCCGACTTTCTAATAAGAAATACTCCTCGATGCAGCGATGCGCTGGGTCATGACGGGAAATGTGTCATGTTCAAAACTGTTCGAAGGAAAATGGCGAAGTCATCAAATAAAATGACAAGACCGATGCTGTACCGCTGAGGCATGGTTCGATTGTCGAAGAAGCTATAATTGGCTCGCATGGAGTCGAAATTCTCTTCAAACTTAAAGTTTTGATATGCAAAGTAATTCGAGCTTAGTATGGCTGTGCGTGCCATGTCCAGAATTCTTTGTCCGGGCGCGTATATTTATATCGACTGAAAATCGATAATTTATTGGAAATAGTTTTGGATGGGGCGGTGTCTCTTCTTGCGGCTGTATGTGCCGTTGAATAACGCGAGAAGATGTTAGCTCGAACAAATTAATGTTTGGAAATTGTATTTCTTTATTGCATGAATAGCGCTGACGCGGTGCGAAAAATTTGCGTGGTTGCGGGCCCATTTAGCACTGTGGCGACAGCAGACCCTTGCTCAGGGAGTGCATGGATTGCACAGCAATTTCAAGTGAAGTGGCAACGCTATCTGGTCATGACGCGGAAGTCTTCCGAGGTGCATTGCCTAGCGCGCAAGATGCATATGCTTTCGTCGGTTCGAGGTATGCGACCATTGACGAATTGAGCGTCTGGGCTATCGTAACAATTGAAAAATACGAATGGACAACAGAATGCGAATAGCAAAGACTTGCTCTGAGCTTTCGTGTGTGGCTTCGAGCAACCCGTGGGGCGGTTTTGTTACTGCCATCGGAGTCAAATTTCCATGCCTTGGCTTACTATTTTGTTTAGGATGTTCGCCCTCCGAGATTGCACCTAGCGATTCTGGCTTGGGCCTAAAAACAGAGGCGAAAGGAGCGTCTTGACTCGGACTGCCGGCGACTTGAGAGTAAGCAGATCTGGTAGCCTCGAAGTCACGGAGGAAAGTGCGTGTCGACTGAGCGACAGTGCTCTTTCAATCACGCCGCATGCGTCTTGCCGATTCGCAAGGATTAACTAAAAAAAATGATCCATTTTTTATTTTGAGTATAAAAGAAGTAGAGATCGATGCCTGTCGATTTCATTAAGGCGGATCGGGTGGTATGGTGGCGAATGTCTGGTCAATGCGTGTCGATCGATTTGGTTGATTGCAAACATAGATTTGAGGTTGGTAAAGTTGATGGCTTCATATAGAACTCTATTGTCTGAGCTTGAGGTTGTGGCAATTCAGGCTGAGGTGGCGCGTTTAGCCGAACTCCAGGTCGTTGTTGAGGATATACGTGAGAAAGTTGTGCTGTACGGAATCACCAGTGCGGACATATTTCCGAGGCCGGGCCGTCGTCGAAATGGAGGGAGGTCGCCAAGCGGCAAGACAGAATTGCCTCCAAAATATCGGAACCCAGAGACGGGGGCCACTTGGTGCGGTCGAGGCAGGCGACCCAGGTGGTTGGCTGGAGCGGAGAATATCGATAAGTTTGTTATTGATTGATTTGTGAATTTAATGTGTAATTTTTCAAGAAAACTGCAAGTGTATTGATTCTTGCGTGAAATGATTACCGTGTTACGCAGGTTAATAACGATTTGGATCCCTCGGCCGTGCGATCCAGTCATATCCCTTTCCGCGCCGGCACTTTCTTAAGCAACTTCGTCTCACAACCTCAGGATGGCTTGCGCCAAGTTTGTTTGTCTTGGCGGGTTCACAGAACGCCGTTACCATTCTCGCATGCACCGGTAGGCTGCAGGAAATAAGGTGAACGATTTTCTATCATCGGATATTGATGGCGAAACAAGGTACTGTGTGATTTTCTCGTTGCGCTTGCAGATTGGCCTCGCCTTCGTGGCTGCAACCGTATAGGAAAACAGATAACACTGACGATGATAGAACTGATGGCGTTTGCTTGTAGATTATTTGAGAGCGGCCTTTGGGGGTTCTCGACATTGAGCCCTGTTCGCTTATATGTGGCAGAGCCTTGTCGGTCAGATTCTATGGTGACCGGAATGTGCTTGCAGTAACTAGTGCGCAGGCGCCGTGCCGCGCCTGCAATAACTGTCGTCACTCGATTGTCAATTCCTCACTCTTGTTTTAGTCGTGAAAAGCCGACCTATCAGATCGGCAACACATATTGGTATTCGTTTTGGATCCCGTTGGTGGATGGTATTCAGTCGTGAGAGTAAGGTCAAAAAACCGTTCAGAGGAACGCGATCAGCAGAGTTTGTCGCACTTCGGTTAAGGAAATAGGATTGGAAGCCGATTGGTCGTAAATTGTTCTGTAAATCGAGGGGCGTCGAGCTAATTTTACCGCCTACGCAAAGGGAAATCATGTTTGCCAATATTAAGATTGGTGCGAGACTTGCCGCAGGGTTCGCATTAGTTCTGCTTTTTCTGGTCGCACTCACGGCGGTCGGTGTCATCCAGGTTGGTAAGATCAACAGGAGTCTGATAACCATCAGCGACATGAATGGTGTCAAGCAACGTTACGCCATCAACTTCCGGGGTAGCGTACATAATCGGGCAATTGCGTTGCGCGATGTGGTGTTCGAACCAACGGTCGATCGAGTCAATGCCCAACTGGCATTGATTAGCCAACTGACCGAAGCTTATACTGAGTCGGCTAAGCCGCTCGATCAGATGTTTTCAGCTGGTATTGGCATTTCTGACGAAGAGCGGAAGGATCTTGGCAGAATCAAGGAGGTCGAGGCACGCACGTTACCGCTGATGAAAAGAGTGATTGATCTGAAGCAGGCAGGAAATGTGCAGGAGGCGACAACTGTTCTGCTGAACGAAGCTCGGCCATCCTTCGTTGACTGGCTCGACAGTATCAACGCATTCATCGACCTCGAGGAGAAAATGAGCCAGGAGCAATCGCTGAATGCCCGCTCAGTTGCCGGATCGTTCACGGTGCTGATGCTGGTGCTGTGTGCGTTGGCGATCGTCGTTGGCGCGGTGATTGCTTGGGTCGTCACCCGCAGCATTGTACGACCAATCCAGCGGGCATCGGAAATCGCGCAGGCAGTATCGACCGGCGATCTGACCGTGGAGGTCAACTCGGCGGCGACAGACGAAACCGGTGAGTTGTTGGCCGCGCTTCGGGCGATGCGCGACAGTCTGAGCAGTGTGGTTTCCGAGGTGCGTAACAGTACCGAAAACGTGGCTAGTGGCGCATCGGAAATTGCGGCGGGTAACATTGATTTGTCGTCACGCACCGAGCAGCAGGCCGCATCACTCGCACGGACTGCTTCTAGCATGTCGGAGCTGACTGAAACCGTTAAACAGAACGCCCACAACGCAAGTCAGGCGAATCAACTGGCTACCAATGCCAACGCGCAAGCTGGTGCTGGCAACGACGCGGTGCAGTCAATGGTGCAGACTATCGGCAAGATTCGTGATAGCTCGTACAAGATTTCGGAGATCAACGGGCTAATCGAAGGTATTGCTTTCCAGACGAATATCCTCGCGCTGAACGCGGCAGTTGAAGCTGCGCGCGCTGGCGAGCAGGGCCGAGGCTTCGCCGTTGTGGCAGGTGAGGTGCGTTCGCTCGCGCAGCGGTCGGCGGGCGCGGCCAAGGAGATTAAGGAGTTAATCGACTCGTCAGTCGCACTAGTTGAAAAGGGCTCGGCCCAGGCCGAAGGCGCAGGCGTGATGATGAGCCAGGTGCAGCAAGCGATTAGACGGGTGTCGGATATTGTGGGTGACATCGCGGCTGCATCAGAGGAACAAAGCCGGGGAATTGAGCAGGTCAATCAGGCGGTTTTGCAGATGGACGCAACAACGCAGCAAAATGCCGCGCAGGTCGAGGAGGCTGCGGCGTCCTCGCAATCGCTGCACGAGTTGAGCGGCAGGTTGCAGAAAGCCGTTAGCGTGTTCAAGGTAACTGGAGGATGCTGAAAGTGCGACTGACCAGTGCTGAATCGCCCCGGGTTTGTTGGGGCCCAACCGAATGGAGAATACAGCCACGAACAAGTGGAACATGTTTTCTGTCGAAGTCTGGGGGCGTGAAGTCCGCTTGGTGCGCGAGCATTACGACGAACATCAGTCACGGTGGGCGGCAATCGAATGCATCTCTGCCAAGAGCGGTGGCACGAGCTAGGTACTGCGGCAGCGGATCAAGCGGGACGAACGATCGACTGACCCTGTCTCGATTCCACGGCGGTCAGCATGAGGCTGTTCGCGGGCTGGGTGTGCTGGTGGCGACGTTGGGGAAGTGGTGCCGCAACCAACGCAAGGGCAATGCTGAAGTGACGACGGGGCCGTCACCCAGTACGCCGAGTTCCGGCCGTCGCCCAGTCAGTGATCTGGAATGGGAGACCGTCGGCTCAAGGTGCTGAGAGGCGCATGGTGTCGACGATGCGTAAACAAGCAAAAGTTGGAAGCGTATCGCCGTGTTGATGGTTTGCAGGTTATGCAGACCAAAGCTAGGACTTTACGGTGTGTGTCTTGCCAGCGTTCCGCTTCATCTCTGGGCAGTCACGTTAGCGCCAGCCGTAAATCACGTCACCACTGCAGTGTGTTCCATCGACATCTTGATGGTCAGGCCGTCCAGCTACTGTCCCTGCGTGACGGTTGAGTGGTCCTGGATGAACGTCGAAGACTACCTCTGCCGTGCCATGGACAAATTTGCAGTTGGCCGTCGTCGACGAATGCCTCGACGCCGTTCACGAAGCTCGCTTTGTCCGATGTGAGGTGGCGGCGGTGCGCTTACCACGAACTCAATGGTTCGCATTCTTTGTAGGCGCTTTCGACGTTGGTAAGCGCGGCCATTGTTTCTGTAACAGACGGCGGCGCACCCGGTTCGCCGATCGACAGTGCATTCGGTGCGCCGCCGATGCCGCAATGGTGGCGCGACGTCGCGACGAAAATCATCACGGTCGGCCGCTGCAGCGCGTGCGCCATGTGCACGAATCCGGTGTCGACCCCCACCACGAGCGCGGCCCGGCCGATCGCCGCGCCAAGCTCGCGCACAGTCATCGCCGGCAGCACGATCGCGCCCGGCGCGCGCGCGGCAATGTCCAGTGCATCGTCATGTTCGGCCGCCGAGCCCCACGGCACCAGCACGCGCATGCCACGCGCCATCATTTGCGTGGCGAGCGCGGCCCAATGGTTGGCCGGCCATTTCTTGTCGGGGTTGGACGTTGCATGGAACAGCAGCATGAACGGTGCGTCGTCGGTTACGGCCGCCGGCAGGTTCACGTCCCGCGGCGGGACGATGCCGTATGTGGCGATGCCCTCAGGCGCGTAGCCGAGTGCCTCACCGGCGCTCACGCGCATTCCGTGCCACGCGTCGCAGTCCGGTCGAGGGCCAAAGCGATGTGAATACGCGAAGCGTGCGCCCGTTTCGCCGAGATCCTGCGTTTGGTAGCCGACGCGGCACG
>NZ_JAAGPO010000066.1:0-51307 GCF_017104825.1 Burkholderia sp. Ac-20345
TCGCGGTAACTCAGGTCCTCCATCTCGCGCAGCACGAGCACCTCGCGGTATTCGGGCGGCAGCTTCGCGAGCGCTTCATTCACGAGCCGCACGTTCTCGCCGCGCAGCAGGTGCGCGAGCGGATCCTCGCTCGCCGGTTGCCAGTCGTCGGGCACGTCGGTGTCGTCGAGCGTCTCGGGCAGCGCGACCTCGTGCGCATGCGTGCGGCGCCGCCATTCCGTGTACCAGGTGTGGCGCACGATCGTCAGCAGCCACGGCCGCGCGTTGTCGCCGCGACACGAATCGACGAAGCGCAGCGCGCGCATGCACGCGTCCTGGACGACGTCGTCCGCATCGCCGGCGCTGCCGCTCAGCCAGCGCGCGAGGTTGTACGCGGCGTCGAGATGCGGCAGCACGAGCGTGCGAAACCGCTCGCCGCGTGCGACCGCGTCGTCCGCCGACCGCTCATCGACCGCCTGTCCGGCTTGCCCCACATGACCTCCCTGGTCCCGGCGGCCGAAGCCGCGCCCGTTCCGCGCACGGTGCCCGGACAGACCGGCAACGTGCACGCTCGATGACCTTACCGTCGTTGCGTCGAGTTTATTCCCGCGCCGCGCGTCCGAAGCGCAAAAAATCGTCGTGCGGCCCGCTAGTCGGGACGTCCGCGCCGGTTACGGCGTGGTGCTCCAGTAGCCGGGGCTGGCGTAAGCGGCGCGCAGGTAGTCGATGAAGTAGCGCACGCGCGCCGGCACGTAGCGCTGCTGCGGGTAGACCGCGAGGATGTCGTAGTCGGGCAGCGCATATTCGTCGAGCACGGTCTCGAGCTCGCCCGTCTCGAGCTGCGCGGCGATTTCCCACGTCGAGCGCCAGCCGAGCCCGAGGCCTTCGGCCACCCAGCGGTGCAGCAGCTCGCCGTCGTTGCAGTCGAGATTGCCCGCCACGCGCATCGTCGCGATCTTGCCGTGGCGCTGGAAATACCAGCCGCGGTTCTGCCCGCCCTGCAGGTTGAACGCGAGGCAGTTGTGCTTGAGCAGGTCGTCGAGCGACTTCGGCCGGCCGTGCCGGCGGAAATACTCGGGCGTGCCGCACACGACGCGCCGGTTCGACGCGAGTTTCACCGCGACGAAGTTCGGATCGACGGCCCCGCCGATCCGGATCGACAGGTCGTAGCCTTCGCGCACGAGATCGACGACGCGGTCGGTCAGGTTGAACGACAGCTGCATCTCGGGCTTGTCGACCAGAAAACCGGGTGCGTGCGGCGCGACGTGCTTGCGCCCGAACGCGGCCGGCGCGGACACGATCAGGTGCCCGCTGACCGCGCGCCGCCCGGCGGCCAGCTCGTTCTCGGCCTGGTCCCATTCGGAGAGGAGGCCGCGGCAGCGCTCGAGGAACGCCGCGCCCTCCTCGCTGACCACCAGCCGCCGCGTCGAGCGGTACATCAGCTTCACGCCGAGACGCTTTTCGAGCGCGTCGATGCGCCGCCCGAGCACGACCGGCGACACGCCCTCCTCGAGCGCCGCCGCCGCGAGGCTGCCGGCATCGGCCACCCGCACGAACGTCTCGATCTGCTTGAAGCGATCCATCTCCCGTCTCCGTCTCTGTTCCGGCACCGGCGGAAAGCCCCGCCCGGCCGTCATTCCATACTTTTAGTTTCGAAAAAAGCGACTCCGGCTGATCTTATCAAACCTTTCCTGCGTCCCTAAAGTGTCCCCAACAGACCCATTTGCAAGATCCACCCCATTCAAGGAGACATTCATGGCCAAGATGAGAGCCGTCGACGCAGCTGTGCTCGTGCTCGAGAAAGAAGGCATCCAGACCGCGTTCGGCGTGCCGGGCGCAGCGATCAACCCGTTCTACTCCGCGATGCGCAAGTCGGGTGGCATCAGCCACGTGCTGGCACGCCACGTCGAAGGCGCGTCGCACATGGCCGAAGGCTTCACGCGGGCCGCCCCGGGCAACATCGGCGTGTGCATCGGCACGTCGGGCCCCGCCGGCACCGACATGATCACCGGCCTCTACTCCGCATCGGCCGACTCGATTCCGATCCTCGCGATCACGGGCCAGGCACCGCGTGCCCGCCTGTACAAGGAAGACTTCCAGGCCGTCGACATCGAATCGATCGCGAAGCCCGTCACGAAGTGGGCCGTCACCGTGCGCGAGCCGGCGCTCGTGCCGCGCGTGTTCCAGCAGGCATTCCACCTGATGCGCTCGGGCCGTCCGGGCCCGGTGCTCGTGGACCTGCCGATCGACGTGCAGCTCGCCGAAATCGAATTCGACATCGATACGTATGAACCGCTGCCGGTCTACAAGCCTGCGGCCACCCGCGCGCAGATCGAGAAGGCGCTCACGATGCTGAACGACGCGGACAAGCCGCTGATCGTATCGGGCGGCGGCGTGCTCAACGCAGCGGCGGAAGACCTGCTCGTCCAGTTCGCCGAAACGATCGGCGTGCCGGTGATCCCGACGCTGATGTCGTGGGGCGCGATTCCGGACGACCACCCGCTGATGGCCGGCATGGTCGGCCTGCAGACGTCGCACCGCTACGGCAACGCGACGATGCTCGCGTCCGACTTCGTGCTCGGCATCGGCAACCGTTGGGCGAACCGCCACACGGGCAGCGTCGAGGTCTACACGAAGGGCCGCAAGTTCGTGCACGTCGACATCGAGCCGACGCAGATCGGCCGCGTGTTCGGCCCGGATCTCGGCATCGTGTCCGACGCGAAGGCCGCGCTGGAACTGTTCGTCGCCGTGGCGCAGGAATGGAAGGCCGCCGGCAAGCTGAAGGACCGCAGCGCATGGGTCGCCGACTGCCAGGCACGCAAGCGCACGCTGCAGCGCAAGACGCACTTCGACAACGTGCCGGTCAAGCCGCAGCGCGTGTACGAAGAGATGAACAAGGTGTTCGGCCGCGATACGTGCTACGTCAGCACGATCGGCCTGTCGCAGATCGCCGCCGCGCAGTTCCTGCACGTGTTCAAGGCACGTAACTGGATCAACTGCGGCCAGGCCGGCCCGCTCGGCTGGACGATCCCCGCCGCGCTCGGCGTGCGTGCAGCGGACCCGAGCCGCCCGATCGTCGCGCTGTCCGGCGACTACGACTTCCAGTTCATGATCGAGGAACTGGCAGCCGGCGCGCAATTCAAGCTGCCGTACGTGCACGTCGTCGTGAACAACTCGTACCTCGGGCTGATCCGCCAGGCGCAGCGTGCGTTCGACATGGACTACTGCGTGCAGCTCGCGTTCGACAACGTGAACGCGCCGGAACTGAACGGCTATGGCGTCGACCACGTGGCCGTCGCGGAAGGTCTCGGCTGCAAGGCGCTGCGCGTGTTCAAGCCGGAAGAGATTGAGCCGGCGCTGCGCCAGGCGCAAACGCTCGCCGAAGAGTTCAGCGTGCCGGTGGTCGTGGAAGTGATCCTCGAGCGTGTGACGAACATCTCGATGGGTACCGAAATCGACGCGATCAACGAATTCGAGGATCTCGCCGAAAAGGCCGAGCACGCACCGACCGCGATCTCGATGCTCGACTGAACCGCACGACATTTTTGACTGACCGACCGAAGAGGCTTAGCTCATGCCGAAGTTTGCTGCAAACCTGACCATGCTGTTCAACGAAGTGCCGTTCCTCGACCGCTTCAAGGCGGCCGCCGATGCGGGCTTCGATGCCGTCGAGTTCCTGTTCCCGTATCCGTACGCGAAAGAGGAACTCGCCGAGCGGCTCGAGACGCATCGCCTGCGCCTCGTGCTGCACAACCTGCCCGCGGGCAACTGGGACCAGGGCGAGCGCGGCATCGCGTGCCTGCCCGATCGCGTCGGCGAGTTCCAGGAAGGTGTCGGTCGTGCGATCGAGTACGCGAAGGCGCTGAAGGTGCCGCAGCTGAACTGCCTCGTCGGCATCCCGTCGGCAAGCACGGCGCGCGACAAGACGTTCGTCACGATCGTCGACAACCTGCGCTTTGCCGCCGATGCGCTCAAGCGCGAAGGCATCCGGCTGCTCGTCGAGCCGTGCAACAGCTTCGACATCCCGGGCTTCGCGCTGAACCGCTCGTCGGAAGGGCTCGACGTGATCCGCGCGGTCGGCTCGGACAACCTGTTCCTGCAGTACGACATCTATCACATGCAGCGCATGGAAGGCGAACTGGCCGCGACGATCGAACGCAACCTCGCATCGATCGGCCACGTCCAGCTCGCGGACAACCCGGGCCGTAACGAGCCGGGCACGGGCGAGATCAACTACGCGTTCCTGTTCGTGCTGCTCGACCGGCTCGGCTATGCCGGCTACGTCGGCTGCGAATACAAGCCCCGCACCACCACGACGGAAGGCCTCGGCTGGCTGCAAAGCGTCGCCGGCTGCGCACCGGGCTCGGCGCGTCGCGCCGCCTGAGATCCGCCCTTTCCGTTTTCAGCCCTATAGGAGACTTTCACATGGCAACCATCGGTTTCATCGGCCTCGGCATCATGGGCGCGCACATGGCGCGCAACCTGCTCAAGGGCGACCACCAGCTCGTCGTGAACGGCGCGTTCCCGATCCCCGACGACCTGCGTGCAAGCGCGAAGGTCGTCGCAAACTCGACCGAAGTCGCACAGAACGCGGACATCATCATCGCGATGGTGCCGGATACGCCGGACGTGCGTAACGTGCTGTTCGCCGACGACGGCGTCGCGAAGGGCCTGACGGCCGGCAAGCTCGTGATCGACATGAGCTCGATCTCGCCGCTCGACACGCAGGAATTCGCGAAGCAGATCAATGCACTCGGTTGCGACTACCTCGACGCACCGGTGTCCGGCGGCGAAGTCGGTGCACGCGAAGCGACGCTGACGATCATGGTCGGCGGCCCCGAGGCGGCATTCGAGCGCGCGAAGCCGCTGTTCGAGAAGATGGGCAAGAACATCACGCTCGTCGGCGACAACGGCGCGGGCCAGACCTGCAAGGTCGCGAACCAGATCATCGTCGCGCTGAACATCGAAGCGGTCGGCGAAGCGCTGCTGTTCGCCGCACGTTCGGGCGCGGATCCGGAGCGCGTGCGCCAGGCGCTGATGGGCGGCTTCGCCGCATCGCGCATCCTCGAAGTGCACGGCGCGCGGATGACGAAGCGCACGTTCGATCCGGGCTTCCGCATCGAGCTGCACCAGAAGGACCTGAACCTCGCGCTCGACGGCGCACGCAAGCTCGGCCTCGCGCTGCCGCACACGGCGAGCGCGCAACAGCTGTTCAGCGTGTGTGCAGCACACGGCGGCAAGGCATGGGATCACTCGGCACTCGTGCGCGCGCTCGAGATCATGTCGAACTTCGAGATCGAGAAGACGGCAGGCTGAACGCAGGCCGCCTCGCGCGGCTGCCTTCGATCGATGCGGTAACGCGCTGTCCGTCGCGATGACGGACACGCGAATGACACACGTGACCGGCACGGCCGGTCGCATCGATGCGCGACGCATTCGCGCATCACGGTGGGGCGCCCCGCCCTGCACTGCCGACGGCATGCGGGACGGGGCGAAAAACGCCGCTCTGGGCTGAGAGCGGCGTGGTGGGGTCCGCAGCGGCACCCGGCGACGCCGGGGAAGCCTTGGTCGGTCAGACGTCGTCGTCGGGTGTCCGCCTGTCGGATTTTGCGTATTACATTTCTTTACGTTCAAGCGTGCGATTTTTCATGCAATCGTCGTCATGAACGCCTACACTTTCGCCACGCCTTTCGAGAAAACCGCCGCGCTAGCGTTCACCTCCGGTGACCGCACCCAGCGCGGTGTTTTTTTCGCCACTTCACGGCGCGTTTTCTTTTCAACCACCTAAGGAGTGCAACGATGGGTCTTCTTTCGTTTATCAAAGAGGCGGGTGAAAAACTGCTGGGTCATGCCGATGCGCAAGCAGCGGAAGATCCGAATGCCGCCAACCAGACCGCGGCCGATGCCATCAAGAACTACATCAACACGCAAGGTCTCGATACGTCGAACCTGACCGTGGCGTTCGACGGCGCATCGCGCACCGTGACGCTGTCGGGCAGCGTCGCCGACCTCGACACGAAGGCCAAGGTCAAGGTCGCGGCCGGCAACGTGCAGGGCGTCGCGGGCGTCAACGACGACGATCTGCAACCGGACGATCCGGAAGTGCAGTACCACGACGTGAAGCCGGGCGACACGCTGTCGGCGATCGCCAAGGAAGTCTATGGCGATGCGAACAAGTACCCGGCGATCTTCGAGGCGAACAAGCCGATGCTGTCGAGCCCGGACCGGATCTACCCGGGCCAGAAGCTCGTGATTCCGCCGCAGTCCTGAGCATTCCTGCCGGGCTGACACGAAAAAAAAGCAGGCCATCGGCCTGCTTTTTTTCATGGTGACGCGTGCCGCCCGAGCAGCACGTATCGATCACCGGGTCACACCGTATCGAACACGCGTTGCAGTTCGTCGCGGCCGTGAATGCCGTTCGCGAGCGCGAGCATCAGCAGCACGCGTGCCTTGAACGGGTTCAGCGACCCTGCGCTCACGAAGCCGAGCGCATCGTCGCTCGCGGCGCCGTTTCGCATCACGTGCCCCGACCCGACGCGCGAGGCGCGAACTACCGCAACGCCCGCGTTCACCGCATCGGCCAGCGCCGCCTGCAGCGTCGCATGAATCGAGCCGTTGCCGGTGCCCGCCACGACGAGGCCGCGCACGCCGGCCGCGACCAGCGCGTCGACGGCCGTGCGCGTCACGCCCGCATAGCTGGCGACGACTTCGACGGGCGGCCACGCCGCGGCGATCGCCAGTTGCGTGTCGCGCGAACGCGTGACGCGGCGCGCGAATTCGACCCGGCCGTCCTGCACCCAGCCGAGTGCGCCGAGTTCCGGCGACTGGAACGCGTCGACCGCATAGGTGCTCGTCTTCACGACGTCGCGCGCGCCGTGGATCCGGTTGTTGAACGCGACCAGCACGCCCTGCCCGCGCGCGGACGGATGCGCGGCCACCGTCACCGCGTTCAGCAGGTTCAGCGGGCCATCGGATGACAGCGCGGTCGCCGGCCGCATCGCGGCCGTCAGCACGACCGGCTTGTCGCCCTTGACGACCAGGTGCAGCGCATACGCGGTTTCCTCGAGCGTGTCGGTGCCGTGGGTGATCACGATGCCGTCGACCGCCGGATCGGCCATCAGCGCGTCGATCCGCGCGGCGAGCATGTTCCACAGCGGCAGCGCGAGATCCTTGCTGTCGATGCTGGCGATCTGCTCGGCGTCGATACGCGCGACGGACGTGAGCGCCGGTACCGCGTCGACCAGGAAATTGACGCCGAGCGCGCCGGCCTGGTAGCCGGCCGTGCTGGCCGCGTCGGGCGCGGCGCCGGCGATCGTGCCGCCGGTGGCGAGCACGGCGATGCGCGGCAGCGCCGCCGCGGACGAAGGAGATGCGGAATTCGGAGTATTCATGGCCGCGATTGTAAAGGCTGGCGGCCGGGATCCGGCAGGTTCCGGCGCGGCAGCCGAGGCCGGCCGCCGCACCTCATGGTTTGTCCCGATCGTCCGGCCGCGCGCGCCGTCAACGGCCGTGGTGTCCGCAACGTTATAGAAAGTGCCGTTTTGGTGTTTTCACATTGATTTGCCATAATCGGAACGCGCAGCGCGATGCGGCCCTATCCTCATCGCGCGGTGCTTCGTGACGGCGTCGATAACACGCAATTCACCCCATGGGAGTGTCGAAATGAAAATCCAATCGCTCGTAGCCGCCGTGCTTCTCGGCGGCATGCTGGCTTCCCCCGCGTTCGCGGCGAACAGCCAGCAGGACAAGATGAAGGCCTGCAACACCCAGGCAACCGGCAAGACGGGCGACGAACGCAAGGCGTTCATGAAGGACTGCCTGTCGGCGAAGCCCGCGAAGGCAATGTCGCAGCAGGAAAAGATGAAGGCGTGCAATACGCAAGCCACCGGCAAGAAAGGCGACGACCGCAAGGCGTTCATGAAGAGCTGCCTGAGCAGCCAGCCGGCAGCCTGAGTCCCGGCGCTCCCGTATCGAATGCCGCGCACCGTTTCGGCGGGCGCGGCATTTTTGTTTTCGTTGCACGCGCATCGACGCGCCCCGCCCCCCGCTTCTCCCACGCCTCCCGCCCCGCTTTTGCGGTCCGCCGTACCGGCGCCGCCACATGGTGCGGCAATTCGCCGCGTTTTCTTCTATGATGGCTGCAACGCGGCCCATCCAAGTACAAGAAGCGCCATCGGGCCGCCCTCGAGACAGACGCTCACACGCGTCAAACGGAGGCATGGATGGCATGGAGACAACACCGCTGGTTCCGCCGCTGGCTGATCGTGATCGTATTCTGGGCCGTGCCCGTCGCGATCGTCGCCGTGCGCGAGATCCGCGAGGAAATGGCGTACAACAAGGCCGACCTGCAGCTCGCGCTGACCACCTGGCAGCTCACCGACGCGCAGCAGGCAGCCGGCGCCGCCGCGAAGTGCCACGGGGATCCTGACGAGGCGCGCGCGGCCGGCTGTCCGGCCGACGTGCTCGCCGCCAATGCGCCGCGCCAGCAGGCGGCCCGCGACGAATACGTGGTGCGCCGCAATACGCTTGCGGGCTACCTGTGGCATGCGTTCGTCGGCTACTGGGTCGTGCCGGCCGCGTTCCTGTTCGCCTGCGGCGTCGTGATCGCGCTGATCCGCCGCGCGCTGCGCCGCCCGCCAATCAAGCCGCCTGTGCCGCCCGTCACGCATTGATGCGCGCGGCAGGCGCCGCCGTCCGACCAACCGCCGTGTTTCCCGCATGCCGACCCGGTGCCGGTGCGCGGGCGCCGGTACGTCCGTTGGCGCGCCGCGACATCCCCACGCGATTTGACGCTTTTTCACGCCGCGACGAAAAGAGGCTGTAATCCGCTGTGATATAACTGCCGACGTGATCCGCTCCCTGAGCGAGACTCACTCCGAACATCATCCGATGGAGAAGAACGATGCAAAAACGGAATCTTGTGCTGAAAGCCGCCGCCGCGCTCATCGTCGGTAGCCTCGCGCTCACCGGTTGCACCACCACCCCGGACAAGCCGGACAACGCCGCAACCAACGCGTCGAAGCGCCAGGCAATCGACTCGAGCGTCGACGCCACGCTGTCGCGCATGTACTCCACGGTCAAGGGTTCGCGTGAACTCGTCGCGAAGTCGCGCGGCGTGCTCGTCTTCCCGGACGTCATCCAGGCCGGCTTCATCGTCGGCGGCCAGTCCGGCAACGGCGCACTGCGCGTCGGCGGCAGCACGGTCGGCTACTACAACACGTCGTCGCTGTCGGTCGGCCTGCAGGCCGGTGCACAGTCGAAGGCGATCGTGTTCCTGTTCATGACGCAGGAAGCGCTCGACGAATTCCGCGGCTCGGATGGCTGGGCAGCCGGCGCCGGCGCGTCGGTCGCGCTCGTGAAGATGGGCGCGAACGGTGCGGTCGACACGACCACGGCCACAGCGCCGGTCCAGGTCGTCGTGCTGACGAACGCGGGCCTGATGGGCGACGTGTCGATCAACGGCACGAAGGTCTCGAAGCTGAAGATCTGACGCTCGCGCACCGCCCGTGCGCACGGCGCGCGGGCCATGCAAAAACGGCGATGTCCTTGCGGGCATCGCCGTTTTTTTATCCGCGCGCGTCGTGCGCCACGCGTGTCAGGTCGTCGAGTCGATCACCTTGAAGCGCGAGCGTTTCTGCGCACGGATCACCGACTGGTAGACGTCGACATACTGCTGCGCCATGCGGCGCGACGTGAAGCGCGCCTCGAAGCGCTGCCGCACGCGCGCGCGCGGCAGCAGGTGCAGCCGGTTCACGGCGGCCACCGCGCTGATTTCATCCTCGACGATGAAACCCGACACGCCCTCGTCCACCACTTCGGGCACCGCGCCGCGATTGAACGCGATCACCGGCGTGCCGCACGACATCGCCTCGATCATCACGAGGCCGAACGGCTCCGGCCAGTCGATCGGGAACAGCAGCGCATGCGCGCCCGACAGGAACTCGGCCTTCTGGTGATCCGCGATCTCGCCGATGAATTCGACGTGCGGCAACGCGAAGAGCGGCTTGATCTCGCGCTCGAAGTACTCCTGGTCGGCCGCATCGATCTTCGCGGCGATCTTGATCGGCAGCCCGCACTGGCGGGCGATGCGGATCGCCGTGTCGACGCGCTTCTCCGGCGAGATGCGGCCGAGGAACGCGAGATAGCGCGGCTCGACCGGCTGCGGCATGTACAGCGTATCGGGCAGCCCGTGGTAGACGGTCGTCAGCCATTTCGCCTGCGGCAGCGGCTGGCGCTGCGAGTTCGAAATCGAGATCACCGGCGCCGTGTTGAACGTGTCGAACACCGGCTGCTGCTCGGGCAGGTCGAGCCGGCCGTGCAGCGTCGTCACGTAAGGTGTTTCCTGCCGGTTGAAGACCGAGAACGAGTAGTAGTCCATGTGGAAATGGAGCACGTCGAAGTCCTTCGCGCGGCGCGCGACCGTCTCCATCAGCAGCATGTGCGGCGCGACCCGGTCGCGGATCGACGAATCGAGCCGCAGCGCGCGCGGCCAGACCGGCTCGAGCTTCGCCCGCGTCGTCGAATCGCCGCTGGCGAACAGCGTCACATCATGGCCGAGATCGACGAGCGCCTCGGTGATGTAGGACACGACGCGCTCCGTGCCGCCGTACAGCTTCGGCGGTACCGATTCGGTCAGCGGCGCGATCTGGGCAATTCTCATGGTCCACGTCTCCTGTGTCCTGTCCGTTGCCGCACGGCCGGCGGGCCTCTACGCTTTCGCGCCCCGCTCGCCCCCATGCAGCGCTGGCCGGCACGGCGCCAGCCGGCTATCTCTTCATTATTCGCGATCCCGCTGCGCGGAACCGCCCGTCTTTCATTTTATGGGTGTTGTTACAGACAGGATACATTCCGCCTGCCGGGCCGATCCGGCCCCCGATGCGACGGTCAGCGCGACGGCCACTTCCAAGCCGGCAGGTCGCGCGTATCGGCATCGACGAGCCCCGTCGCGCCGAGCTGCTTGTCGAGCACCAGCGATTCGCAGCCGGCCTCGCGCTCGAGCGTCGCAATGAGCCGGGCCGCGTGCGACACGACGAGCACCTGCGAACGCCGCGCCGCCTGCGCGATCAGGCGACCGAGCGCCGGCAGCAGATCCGGATGCAGGCTCGTCTCCGGTTCGTTCAGCACCATCAGCGCGGGCGGCCGCGGCGTCAGCAGCGCGGCCGCGAGCAGCAGGTAGCGCAGCGTGCCGTCCGACAGCTCTGCCGCCGCAAGCGGCCGCAGCAGCCCCGGCTGGCGCATCAGCACGTCGAAGCGGCCACGGCCGCCCGGATTGTCGATCTCGACCGACGCGCCGGGAAACGCGTCGTCGATCGCCGCATCGAGTGCCGCGCCGTCGCCGATTTCGCGGATCGTCTGCAACGCGGCGGCCAGGTCGGCGCCGTCGTCCGCGAGCACCGGCGTATGGGTGCCGATGTGCGACTGCCGCGCCGGCGCCTGCGCATCGGTCCGGAAATGGTCGTAGAAACGCCACGAGCGGATCCGCTCTCGCACCGCGATCATCTCGGGCGCACCGGTCGGATCGGCGAACTCGGTCATCATGCTGTCGAAGCTGGCAACCGGCTGCGGAATCGTCTGCCAGTCTCCCGATGCGGTGCGCGCGCGGATCTGCGCGCCCTGCCGGTCGACCAGCAGCGTCGACGGACGCAGCAGCGCGCCGCCCCAGATGCATTCGCGCTTGACCACCGGATCGAGCCCGAACTCCGAGCGGCTCGGGATCGGCAGGCCGAGATCGATCGAGTAGCCGAAATCGTCGCAGGCGAAGCCGAGCTTCAGGCTCACGGGCCCCTTGCGCACCGTGCCGGTCACCGGCACGTCGCCGTCCAGCATCGCCCGCGAGAAGCGCTCGGGGCCGGCCCACAGCGTCGACGGCAACCCGCCTTCGCGGGCAAGCGACGGGATCACGCGCCCCTGCGCGGTATCGGCGAGCAGCCGCAGTGCGCGGTACACGCTCGACTTGCCGCTGCCGTTCGGCCCCGTGACGACGTTGAGCGCCGCGAGCGGCACGATCAGCTCGCGCAGCGAGCGGTAATTGGCGATGGCGAGCGTGTTCAGCGCAGTCATGACGATGGAGGGCGGGCATGCGGGCCGCTGTCAGCGGCTTTCGGCGGCCTGCGGATCGGCCGCGGTGTTGGCCGCCGTACTGGCGGCGGGCGTCCGCGCGTGCGGCCGTTCGGGGTTCGGCGCATCCGGCACGGAATCATGCGGATACAGTTCCATCCGGCTGCGCGGCAGGCATTGCGGGTAACGGTCCTGCAGGTAGGCGATCAGCCCTTCGCGCACGCGGCAGCGCAGGTCCCAGCACGACGACGAATCGGCCGCGCTGACGAGCGCGCGCAACTGCATCGCGCGTTCCGTCGCGTCGGTCACCTGCAGCACCTGCACGCGGCCGTCCCATTCGGGCGCCGCATGGACGAGCCGTGCGAGTTCCTCGCGCAGCGGTGCGACCGGCGTGCGGTAATCGACCGACAGGTAGACCGTGCCGATGATTTCCGAGCTGTTGCGCGTCCAGTTCGTGAACGGGTTCTCGATGATCCACTGCAGCGGCACGACGAGGCGCCGCTGGTCCCACAGCCGCACCGACACGAACGAACCGGTGATTTCCTCGATGCGCCCCCACTCGCCCTGGATCACGACCACGTCGTCGAGCCGGATCGGCTGCGTGAGCGCGATCTGCAGCCCGGCGATCAGGTTGCCGAGCACCGGCCGCGCGGCGATACCGGCGACCAGGCCCGCGACGCCGGCCGACGCCAGCAGGCTCGCGCCGACCTGGCGCACGTTCGGGAACGTCATCAGCGCGGCGCCGGTGCCGATGATCACGATCAGCACCATCACGGTCCGCACGAGCACCCTGGCCTGCGTATGGATGCGCCGGGCCTGGAGGTTGTCGGCCGTATCGATCGGATGCGCCTGGATGATGGCGTCGCCGACGCCGGCTGCGAGCCGCACCAGCAGCCACGTGAGCGACACGATGGAGCCGACCGCCGCCGCCGTGCGCATGCCGCGCACGAACGACATGCCGTCGTCCGCCTGGACCCACAGGAATTCGAGCGCCAGCAGCGCGAGCACGACGAGCGACGGCCTGTCGATGTAGCGCAGGATCGCGCTCATCAACGGATACGGCTGCGCGATGCGCTTGACGATGCGTGCGCCGAGACGGTGCACGATCGTGACAACCAGCAAGACGACGACCGACACGGCCAGCGTGCCGAGCCATGAATGCAGCGGCGCATCGGCGATGCGCTGCAGTTCCTCGATTGAAATCATCGGCGCCCTTGGGTGATGAGGCGCGCACGCCTCGTCCTGGATGCGTCGGCGACGCCCGGGCCACGCGCGTGCCCGGACACGGCGTCAGGTCAGTTGCCGCTCCGGCAGGGAAACGCCTTGCCGAGACCGAGCGACACCGCGGTGCTCGCGTTGTAGTCGGCCAGCTTCGGATTCTCGGCGATGTACTTGCGCACCGCGTCGGTCATCTGCTGCGCCCGGATGTCGGGCGGCAGGCAGAAATACTGGCCGACCCGCGGCCCCGTCGTGCCGCCGATCGCGTCGATGGTGTTGTAGACGCCGTCGGCGGCGCCTTCGATGTAGGCCGCGCACGACGCCCGCGACTTGACGTCCGTCTTCGCGCACAGCCGGTCGAGATCAGCGCCCGTGAAAGCCGCCGCCGACAACGGCACGGCAAACGCCGCGGCACAAAACATTGCGCGCAACATGGTGTTCCTTATGTCAATGCGGCCCGAGACCGCCTGCTGCCTTGGCCGGCGCGGCGCCGGGACGCCCTGCTCCGGCCTGAATCCGGCCGGGCGGGCACCGTCTGCCGCACCGAAAACCGTCATTTTGCACTCTTTTGTGCATCTGCCGGCGCCGACGCCCCGATGCGCGTCGTCCGCTTGCTCAGGATCTCGATCGCGTCGGGTGCGTTGTAGTGCTTCGCGAATTCGAGCGCGGTGATGCCGAGCTGGTTCTTCACCTGCGGATCGGCACCCTGGTCGAGCAGCAGCGTGACCGTCGACGCATGGTTGCCGCGTGCGGCCATCATCAGCGGCGTCGTGCCGTTCGGCGACGCGGTATCGATATACGCGTCGTGGTCGAGCAACAGCTTCACGACCGCGTCCTGGCCGTTGGTCGCCGCATAGTGCAGCGCCGCCCAGCCCTTCTTGCTGACTTCCGCGCCCTTGTCGATCAGCAGCTTGGCGAGGCCGACATCGCCGTTCAGCGATGCGAGCATCAGCGCGGTTTCGCCGGCCTTGTCTTCCTTCTCGAGGTCGACGTTCGGCGTCGTGGCGAGCGCCGCCGCGACCTTGTCGGACTTCTCGCGTGCGGCGATCACGATCAGCGGGTCGCCGTTCGGCGCGACCGTGTTCGGGTCGAGCTTGCCGCTCTTGAGCTGCTTGCCGATGTCGGCGATGTCGTCGAACTTGACGGCCTTGACGATCGCGTCGAGCGATTCGGCATGCGCGCCGGCTGCCGCGAACAGGCCGCTCGCGACGAGCGCGGCGGCAACGAGTGCACGTTTCGGCAGATGGTTGGTCGGCTTCGTCATTGTTGTGGGCTCCTTCCCTGGGTTGTCGGCTGCGCGCGCGTCGTTAGCGGGCGATCTTGAACAGCCTGAAAAAGTTCTGCGTCGTCGCATCGGCAAGCGCCTCGACGGCGATCCCGCGCTCGGATGCGATAAAGCGTCCGACATGGCTGACGTACGCAGGTTCATTCGGCTTGCCGCGATACGGCACCGGCGCGAGGTACGGCGAGTCGGTCTCGATCAGCAGCCGGTCGAGCGGCACGCGGCGCGCGACGTCCTGCACATCGGTCGCACTCTTGAACGTGACGATACCCGACAGCGAGATATGGAAGTTCTGCGCGAGCGCCTGCTCGGCCACCGTCCACGGCTCGGTGAAGCAGTGCATCACGCCGCCCGGCACGTCCGCACGCTCCTCGGCCATGATCCGCAGCGTATCTTCCGACGACGAGCGCGTGTGAATGATCAGCGGCTTCATCGTCGCGGTCGCCGCGCGGATGTGCGTGCGAAAGCGTTCGCGCTGCCATTCCATGTCGGCGATCGAGCGGCCTTCGAGACGGTAGTAGTCGAGGCCGGTTTCGCCGATCGCGACGACCTTCGGGTGCGCGGCCAGCTCGACGAGTTCCGCGAGCGTCGGCTCGCGCGCGTCCTCGTGATCGGGATGCACGCCGACCGACGCGTAGACGTTGTCGTGCGCTTCCGCGATCGCGATCACCTCCGGCAGCGTCTCGAAATCGACGGACACGCACAGCGCGTGCGTGACGTCGTGCTCGCGCATGTTCTCGAGAACGGCCGGCAGGCGGTCGGCCAGGCCCTTGAAATTGATATGGCAGTGAGAGTCGACGAACATCGTGTTTCCTGAATACGTAAGGCGGGCGCTCATGCGCGCGCCGGCATGCGGCAACGGGCGGCGTTCGCGAGCCGGCCGGCCACGGTCGCGTCGCGGCGTGGGCCGGTCATCGTTTCGCAACCCGCACGAAACAATGCCGGATCACGCGAACATTTCCCGGTATCCGAGAAACAATTCCTCGAATACGAGCCGCGCGTTGAGCGGATGGTTCTCGACCGTCCGCTGCCGCGTCACGGCCTTCATGAAGCGGGCGAACGCGTTCGCATCGACCGCTTCCGCACAGCGCGCGAGCGCCGCCGCGTGCATCGGGAAGTAGCGCGGCGCGCCCGCCATCCGCTGCGCGAGCAGGTCGTACAGCCAACGCTGCAGCCAGCCGAGCACCAGCGGCACCGGCAGCTTCTGCAGCGTCTCGCCGCACGCGAACGGGTCGCATGCCGCACCGGCCGCGAGCTGCCCGAGCGTGTAGTCGCGCAGCGGGCGGTTCTCGTCGCTCGCGAGCGCCAGCGCGGCGAGCGGCGCGCCGCCGGCCTCGGCGAGCAGCGCAGGCGCATGATCGACGCCTTGCGCGGCGAGCCAGGCCTCGGCAGCGGCGGGTGCCGGCACCGTCATCGGCCACTGCCGGCAGCGGCTGATGATGGTCGGCAGCAGGCGGTCGATGCGCGCCGACACGAGCAGGAACACGACGCCGGACGGCGGTTCCTCCAGCGTTTTCAGCAACGCGTTCGACGCGGCGACGTTGAGCGCCTCGGCCGGATACAGCACGACGACGCGCGCGCCGCCACGGTGCGAACCGACCCCGCAGAAGTCGAGCAGCGCGCGCACCTGCTCGATCTTGATTTCCTTGCTCGGCGCACGCGTCTTCTTGCCGCCTTCGTCCGCGTCGGCCGCCTTCGCGTCGTCCGCGGCGCCCGGCGCCTCGCCCGCCAGTGCCTCGGGCAGCACGATCCGGTAGTCCGGATGGTTGCCCTGCGAGAACCAGGTGCAGGCCGCGCAGGTGCCGCACGGTTCGCCGTTCGGCTGCGGCGATTCGCACAGGAAGCCCTGCGCGAGATGCTGCGCGAACTGCAGCTTGCCGATCCCGGCCTGGCCATGCAGCAGCAGCGCGTGCGGCCATTGCGCACGCAGTTGCTGCAGGCGACTCCAGTCGTCGGTCTGCCACGGATAGATCATGGGGTGCGTTCCTTGCGAATTACAGCGCGGCGAGCACGCGTTCGAGCTGCTGGCGGATCTCGGGAATCGTCTGCGTCGCGTCGACGATCGCGAAGCGGTGCGGCGCCTCTTCAGCACGCCGCAGGTATTCGCTGCGCGTGCGCGCAAAGAACGCGTCGGACTCGCTTTCGAACTTGTCGGGCATGCGCGCGGCGCCGCGGCGCTCGCTCGCAACCTGCGGCGCGACGTCGAACAGCACCGTCAGGTCGGGCTGAAAACCGCCCTGCACCCAGCGCTCGAGGGTCTCGAGCTTGTCGCGCGGCAGCCCGCGGCCGCCGCCCTGGTACGCGAACGTCGCGTCGGTGAAGCGATCGGACACGACCCAGTCGCCGCGCGCGAGCGCCGGCTCGATCACGAGCGCGAGATGCTCGCGGCGCGCGGCGAACATCAGCAGCGCTTCCGTCTCGAGATCCATCGGCTGGTTCAGCAGGATCTCGCGCAGTTTCTCGCCGAGTTGCGTGCCGCCCGGCTCGCGGGTGACGACGACCTGCCGGCCGGCCGCGGCCAGCTTGCCCTGGAGGCGTTCGCAGAACCATTGCAGGTGGGTGGTCTTCCCCGCCCCGTCGATGCCTTCGAACGTGATGAATTTACCGCTCGCCATTATTGACCTCGTATGTACTTGTCCACGGCCTTGTTGTGGTCGCCGAGCGTGTCCGAGAACACGCTCGTGCCATCGCCTTTCGCGACGAAATAGAGCGCGCTCGTCTGTGCCGGGTTGATCGCCGCCTGCAGCGCGGCCACGCCCGGCAACGCGATCGGCGTCGGCGGCAGCCCGCGTCGGGTGTAGGTATTGTAAGGAGTGTCGGCCTGCAGGTCGCGCTTGCGCAAGCGGCCGTCGTACGCGTCGCCGAGCCCGTAGATCACCGACGGATCGGTCTGCAGCGGCATGCCGATGCGCAGCCGGTTCGCGAACACGGCCGCGACGAACGCGCGATCGGCCGCATGGCCCGTTTCCTTCTCGACGATCGATGCGATCGTCAGCGCTTCGTAAGGTGTCTTGTACGGCAGGCCCGGCACGCGCGCGGCCCAGGCCTCGTCGAGACGCGTCTGCATCAGATGGTACGCGCGCCGGTAGATGTTCAGGTCGCTCGTGCCCTTGTCGAACAGATAGGTATCGGGGAAGAACAGCCCCTCGCCGCTGCCGCGCTGCACCGCGTTGTCCGACGCGCCGATCGCGCGCAGCAGCTCGGCGTCGCTCATGCCGGCCGTCGAGTGCGCAAGATCGGGGTTCGAGTCGAGTTCCGCACGCATGCGCTTGAAGGTCCAGCCTTCGATGACCGTCGCGACGTATTCGTTCACGTCGCCGCGCGCGATCTTCTGCAGGACCTCGTAAGGCGTGATGCCGGTCTTGAATTCATAGTTGCCGGACTTGAGCCGGCCCGACAGCCCGAGCACGCGCGTCATCGCGACGAAACCGAGCGGCTCGACCGGCACGCCGCCGTGCTTCAACTGCAGCGCGACGCTCTTCACGCTGCTGCGCGGCTTGATCGTGACGTCGAGCGATGCCGAACCCAGCAGCAATGGCCGGGTTGCCCAGTAATACCCGCCGCCCGCGCCGGCAGCGGCCACAACGACGGCCAGCGCCACGATCGTCGCGGCGCATTTCTTCAGTAGGGACATGGAAACGTGACTCAGGTAAGACCCATATAATACTTGCTCGCCTCCGTCAAAGTCAGGGTTGACTGTTCCCTCATTCCATGAGCACACCGTTCGCTTCACCGGCAGTCCAGGCCGCACCCGCCTCGCTCCCCGTTTTCCCCCGCCCGTCCGCCGCCGATTTCGACGCGCCGGGCGCCTGCATGCCGCTGCCGCAGTTCGGCGTGATCGACGTGGCCGGCGATGACGCCGCAACGTTCCTGCACAGCCAGCTCACCAACGACATCGAACATCTCGACGCCGCGAGTGCACGGCTGTCCGGCTATTGCTCGCCGAAGGGGCGCCTCCTCGGCTCGTTCCTCACGTGGCGCGCCGGCCACGGCGTGCGTCTGCTGGTGTCGAAGGACGTGCAGCCCGCCGTGCAGAAGCGGCTGTCGATGTTCGTGCTGCGCGCAAAGGCGAAGCTGACGGACGCGAGCGACGCGCTCGCGGTGGTCGGTTTCGCGGGCGACGTGCGCGACGCGCTGTCGGGCATCTTCGACGCGCTGCCGGACGGCGTGCACGTGAAGGTCGACGGCCCCGCCGGCACGCTGATCCGCGTGCCCGACGCGGCCGGCCGCAAGCGCTATCTGTGGATCGGCCCGCGCGCGGAAGTCGACGCGCGCATCGCCGCGCTCGGCGGGTCGCTGCCGGTCGTGTCACCCGCCGTATGGGACTGGCTCGACATCCGCGCGGGCGAACCGCGCATCACGCAGCCTGCTGTCGAACAGTTTGTGCCGCAGATGGTCAACTTCGACGTGATCGGCGCCGTTAACTTTCGCAAGGGGTGCTACCCGGGCCAGGAAATCGTCGCGCGCAGCCAGTACCGCGGCACGATCAAGCGCCGCACCGCGCTCGCGCACGTCGCCGGCGAGACCGATACCGTGCATGCCGGCGTCGAGCTGTTCCACAGCGACGATCCCGGCCAGCCGTGCGGGATGATCGTCAACGCGGCGGCCGCGCCCGCGGGCGGTGTCGACGCGCTCGTCGAGATCAAGCTCGCCGCGCTCGACAACGGCACGGTGCACCTCGGTTCGGCCGACGGCCCGGTGCTCGCGTTCGATACGCTGCCGTACGCCTGGCCGACGGAAGCGTGATGCACTGACAACCCGTTCGCGCGCCGGCTCGCGAGTCGCAGCCGGCGCCCGATGTTTCCTGCGAGAGATTCGCCCGATGTGTCTGATTGCCTTCGACTGGCAGCCCGATGCCGCCGCCGGTCCCGTCTTTACCCTCACCGCCAACCGCGATGAGTTCTTTCGTCGGACAAGCGCGCCGCTCTCGTGGTGGGAAGATGTACCGGGCCTGCTGGCCGGCCGCGATCTCGAAGCGGGCGGCACATGGCTCGGCGTATCGCGCGACGGCCGTTTCGCCGCGCTGACGAACTACCGCGCGCCGTTCGACATCCGCGCGGGTGCACCGACCCGCGGCAAGCTCGTGTCCGATTTTCTCGGCGGCCCGTCCGTCGCGCCGCTCGACTACCTCAAGCAGCTCGCCGAGCATGCGGCCGTCTACAACGGCTTCAACCTGCTCGTCGGCGACTGGCGGCGGCGTGAACTCGCGTGGTTCTGCAATCGCGCGCCCGAGGGCGAAAGCGCTGTGGCCGCACCTGTCGCGATCGCGCCCGGCGTGCACGCGCTGTCGAATGCGCGGCTCGATACGCCCTGGCCGAAAGTGGTGCGCAAGCGCGCGGAGCTCGGCACGCTGCTCACCGACAATCCGACCCCGTCGCTCGATGAACTGATCGCGCTGATGCGCGACCCGCATGTCGCGGACGACGACGCACTGCCGCACACGGGCATTCCGATCGAGCGCGAGCGTGCGCTGTCGGCCGCATTCATCGAGACCCCCGAATACGGCACGCGCGGCACGACCGCGCTGCGCGTCACGATGAAGGAAGGCGTGCGGCTGACGGTCGAGATCAAGGAACGCTGCGACGACGACGGCTCGCACCGCACCGTCCGCCCGGGCACGTTCGAGCGCGCGTTCACGTTCGACCTCGACGCGACGCCGCCGCGCTGAACGCGCGAGCGGGCGCCGTGCTAAGGCGCGCGCGCCATCTCGACGTGCGGCACGCCGGCTTCGACGAACGGTTCACCGACCGCCGCGAAGCCGTGCCGCAGGTAGAACGACACGGCCGAATCCTGCGCGTAGAGCCGCACGACGATTTCGCCGCGGCGCCGCGCCGCATCCAGCAGCGCGTCGAGCACGGCTGACCCGACACCCTGCCCGCGCGCGTCGGCCAGCACCGCGACGCGGCCGATCGTGCCGGACGGCAGCAGCCGCCCCGTCGCGACCGCGCGGCGTGCGCCAGTTGCCGGATCGACCCGGTACGCGACCACATGGAGCGACAGCGGGTCGTCGTCGTCGAGCTCCCATTCCGGCGGAATCTGCTGCTCGCGCACGAACACCGCATCGCGGATCCGCGCGGCGTCGCCGCCCAGTACCGTCCAGTCGCCCGTTTCCACCACGCCGTTCGTCATCACAGCTCCCATGCGGCGCGTACGCCGCCAAACAACCGCCGTCAAACGTCGTCGAATGCGGCCTTCAACGCCGCGACCGCGTCCGCATGCGCGGCCCGTACCTCGGGCACGTAGCCGCCCATCTTGAAGAATTCGTGGATCATCCCCGGATAGCAGACCAGCGTGACCGCGTTGCCCGCCGCGCGCAACTTGTCCGCATAGGCGGCGCCCTCGTCGCTCAGCGGATCGTATTCGGCCGTCGCGATCCACGCCGGCGCAACGCCCGCGAACGACGGCGCATCGCGCGTGCCGTCGAGCGGCGCGAAACGCCAGTCGTCGCGGTCCGCCCGATCGCGCACGTATTGCGTGAAGAACCACTGGATCGTGTCCTGCGTCAGCAGGTAGCCGTTTGCAAGCCGTGCATGCGATTCCGTGTCCTGGAAGCCCGTCACGCCCGGATAGATCAGCATCTGCAATGCCAGACGAATCCCTGCATCGCGTGCGAGCACCGCGCAGACGGTCGCGAGCGTGCCGCCCGCGCTGTCGCCGCCGACGGCCAGCCGTTCGGCATCGATGCCAAACGTGGCGGCCTCGCGATGCAGCCATTGCAATGCATCGTCGGCATCGTTCACCGCGGTCGGAAACCGGTGTTCGGGCGCGAGCCGGTAGCCGACCGACAGCACCGCACACTGCGCATCGTGCGCGAACATCCGGCACAGCGCATCGTGCGTATCGACGCTGCCGACCGTGAAACCACCGCCGTGGTAGTAGACGAGCGCGGGCAGCGGCTCCGCAAGGCTCGGCGCGACCGGCAGGTACAGCCGCGCACCGATCGTGCGGCCGTCGCGCGTCGGCACGACACATTCCTCGACCGAATGCATCGGCGCCGATGCGACGTCGAGGATCGGCGCGCTCTTCTCGTACGCAGCGCGCGCCTGCTGCGGCGTCTGGTGATGATAGGACGGACGTTTCGCGCGCTCGATCATGTCGAGCACCTGGGCGATCTTCGGATTCAGCGGCATCGATTAGGACGGTGCCTGCTGGGCACCGTGAACGGACAAGCGTGCATGATGCCATGCGCGCGTCGGGTGAGCGTCACGCGCCGTGCGCATCGTAATTCCTGTGCAGCCAATGCACGCCACAAAACAAAACGGCCCTGCCCGTGAAGAGGCAGGGCCGTGCGTCCGGGCGCTTACGCGTCGCTCGGGCCGGGCTGGGCGTCCGGCGCGGTGCGCGAGCGTTGCCGCTTGATGTCGCGGCCCACCGCGAGCCGCCGCATGTACTTGAACGTGCCGAGTGCCTTCGCGACGAAATTGCCGTCGCTGTCACGCACCTCGCCTTCGCAGTAAGCCATCGTCGTCGAGCGATGCATCACGCGCCCGTAAGCGCGCAACTCGCCGCGACCCGGCTGCATGAAGTTCACCTTCATCTCGACAGTCACGACGCCGACGCCGTCGTCGGTCAGGCTGCGTGCGGCCATCGCGAGCGCGATATCCGCGAGCGTCATCGTCACGCCGCCGTGCGCGATGCTCCACGTGTTCATGTGCCGCTCCTCGAGCGGCAGCACGAGCTCGCTCGCACCGTCCTTCGCGGACACGAGCTGCACGCCGAGCAGGTCGACGAACGGGCTTTCGATCGACGGACCGTCCGTCGGGGTTGCCGCGTCGCTCATCGTGCGTTGTCGACGATGTAGTCGACGCACTCGCGCGATTCGGCGACTGCAACGACGAATTTCTTCACTTCCTGGTGAACCGGGTGCACCTGGTACGCATCGAGCGCAGCCTTGTCCGCGAAGTCGGACACGAGCACGATGTCGGCGGTCGCATCGAGGCCGGGCGTCGCCACGCCGACGTCGATCTGCAGCGTGCCCGGCACGAGGTCACGGCAGCCTTCGAGCTTTTCCTTCAGCTTCAGCGCGTTCTGTGCGCGCGTCGCGCCTTCGGCCGATTCTTTCAACTTCCACATGACGATATGACGGATCACTTCGGTTGCTCCTGTTCGTGTTGGTTCGTCAGCTTGCCTCAAACCCTTGCCAGTCGGGCATCCTACACCCTTTCACCGTTCGCTCGAGTTCTCCGTAAATCGCGTCGAGCCGAGAAAAAAGGGGGTATAAAAAGGGGGATCATCTCGAACATCCAAAGTCGATACCCCCTTTTTCACAGTGCCACGTACCGACATCAAGATCCGACAAGCGAAGGCAGGCAACAAGCCTACCAAACTTACCGACGGCAATGGACTGTATCTGTTGGTGAATCCGTCCGGCTCCAGGCTCTGGCGATACAAGTACAGAATTGCCGGGAAGGAGAATCTCTTCGCGATCGGCGAGTATCCCACCGTCAGCCTTCAAGACGCGCGCGCTGCACGCGACGATGCCCGCGTGCTCGATCCGTACATCGGGAACCGCCCCATGCGCTCTGTTACCGCCCACGATGTGCTTGCCGATGTCGATACAGTTCGCCGAGGCGGGGCCGTTCGCTTTGGGTTGGGTCATCCTGGGGCACGACGACAACGACTCGGCCGGCGATCCAAGTCATTTTGCTCTCCTTAGCACGACCTCTCCCGATCCGCCTCCGGAGGCTGCAGGCGTCGTCCACCTGAGCTCATCTCCCGAGAGGACAAACGGCCTACGCTGCTCGACCCCGTTCCAGTTTGGGAACGTGCTCGTATCGATGCGAAAGGTGATGGTTTTGTCCGCTTCGTTTACGACGTATGTCCCAAAGTGGGCGATCGACCCTTGCACCACGGCACGATACTCCTCCGCACTGCCGTTCATTCGATCGTTGGATACGTACTTGGGCAAGTCGCCGCGCGAATTCACCAGCGCGTAGTGACCATGGCCGTCAAAGATCACCAGGCCGTGGGGGTTGGGTCCATACATCGGTGTACGGCTACCATCCGGGTGGACCGTATCGACCGAGACATACGCCCATGCGCCGGCCAGTTGCTGGTCCAGTGACTGTTGGCTCAACGCGACGCCCGATTGAAGCGCAAGTCCCAGAAGCACCAGTCGCGAAACGGTGGGGACGATATGGATGTGATTCACGGCCATTCTCCTCTCGCAAGGCAACCCACAACGACAAATATAGGATGCAAGCAAGGAAAGACAGGCGCAATCGTGCCGGCCCGAGTGCCCGGCGCGCATGCAAGCGTGTTCGCGTGACGACCGCGGCCACTCGACAAGTACCGGTCAACGGCCGATATCGGGCGCAACCGGATACGACCGTAGTTGGCCGAAAAGGGACGGCGCAGGAGATCTCGGCCAGGGTATTCCGTCCCGTAGTTCAGGGGATGGAACGAGAAGCGTATAGCTTATCCAGCATTGCTTCTGGCCTTTGCTGTAGCAAATCTGTAGCACGCGAAAAATGCCCGCTCGCAGTGAGCATTCGTTCTACTGGAACAGCAAACGATGCAATTCCATCAATCCGAGTACTGGAAGGCGGAAACCTTGTTCCGGCCGGTTGCCTTCGCATAGTACAGCGCCTCGTCGGCTGCCTTGATCACAGCCCCGGCGTCGTTATCCTGCTCCGGTGTCCAGCTGGCGAGCCCAATACTCGCAGTGACGTGTCCGTACTCGCTGCCGGCGTGTTCGAGTGCTAGGTCGTCGATTGCCGCGCGAATCCGCTCGGCAATCTCCACAGCGCCGATTTGCGGCGTATCGGGAAGCAGCACGACAAACTCCTCCCCGCCGTAGCGAGCCGCAGTATCAACCGGCCGGCGGATGTTTTCTCCGATGCAGCGGGCAACTGCAGCCAGCGCGTCGTCCCCGGCCTGATGCCCGTAGGTGTCGTTGTAAGCCTTGAAGCGGTCGACGTCGACGAACAGTAGCGAGAATACGGAACGCGCCCGCCTGGCGCGACGCCACTCCCGATCCAAGACCTCCCCGAAACTGCGGCGATTATTCAGACCAGTGAGTCCATCGGTGCGTGCCAGCAGCACCAGCTCGGACTCGGCCCGCATCCGGCGGCGCAGTTGCGCGCTGAGCATGACGGATAGTGCGATGAACGCAGCGCCGAAAGTCGCCACGAGTGCACCGATCGTCACCGCGCGGTGCTGCCACGCAGCATAGATGTCCTGCTCCGCTTCTGCCACCATGATGATTAGTGGCAGCTTGGGCAGATTCTTGAAGTAGTAGAGCCGGCGCACGCCGTCAATCGACGCCGTTTCCGAGAACACCCCCTCTGGCGCGCTCCGAAATCGTCGAAAGGTCGCTGCTTGGCTGATGTCACGGCCGACGATACTGACGTTGTATGGCTGACGCATCACCATGATGCCGTCCTTGCCGATAAGCGACATCGAACCGTGCGCACCCAGCGACATATCGGCAAACAGGTGGTGGAAGTACTCGAGGTTGATGGCAATCAATGCAATGCCGGCAAACGACCCGTCTGGGTTCGAGATGCGCCGCGACAGCGCAATGCTAAGCGTGCCGCCGCGCAAGCGCGACGCAAACGGATCGCTAACGTAGAGCCCCACAGTGGGGTTGTCGCGATGCACGGTGAAGTACTTGCGATCGGCGAAATTGCCTTTGCGGGGCACGTCGCTGGCCGAATCCAAAACGATGTCACCATTCGCGTCGAGTACCAGCTGCGAACCGATAAAGGGGGCGCTCATTGCATGATCGAACAGCACGCCGCGCCGCAGTGCGGGTGCGGCAGACATCACGTCGGGCCGTTGCAGACCATGGATCAGCGCCTGCAAGGATAGATCGTAGAGTTCGAAGTTGCGCTCGATATCACGCTCAGCCATCAGGCCGAGATTGCGCGAGGTCTCACTGGCACGCTCCAGTGCGTCGTGGCGGCTCTGAAATAGCTGCAGCACGCACAGGCCCATCAACGCGCAGGCGATCACAATGCCGACCGCCACGATGACGTAGGGGACGGCCGTCCGACGATGCATGGTCTCCTCACCGCAAAATGAGCCGCACCCAAGGGGCGCGTTTTCCACATACTAAATCGGGCAGGTGCATTTGAAAACTCGGCGCGGAGCCGATCGGAACCTGAACAGCAAAGAGCAACCTGTGTGCGACCAATGACAACTGTCAGCGTCGACAGCTAACACAATCAATACGCGCTCCCAGAAAGCTTTCGTGCTTTCGAGCGTCAACTCCATCATTGAGTGGCAAAGCACATAGCAGCCCCCATGATGCAGCGGTATCCGTCGACGCGAGCCGGAGTTGGGCCGGCCCAAACGGCTTCGCAGGCCGTCACTTCATGAAAAAACTCAATACCTTATTGACATTGGCCATCTAGATTGACCGCTCTGCTGCTCACCCTCACGTCAAAGCCTCACGGCACCCTTACGCGATTGGCCGGACTGTACGAATACTGATGGTAGGCGCGGGTACGCGGTATTAGCTTCGCTCCATCGATCCTAGACGCTCACATCGCTCACTCCGGCTAAGCAATCGCGCTCACCATCTGTCCGGATACATTCGAAGGCACGCCAATCTCGGTGAAATTTTACCGATCAAACAAAAAGTTACCGTTTGTTTCAAAGATATCCAAATAGTAGGATGAAGTAGCGCTACGCTCCGGTCACCCACAATAAGGCCCATAAGGGGGGTGACATATGAACAACATGATCAAGAGTGCGCTTTGTGCCGCATTGGTGCCCTTCGCGCTGGTTGGATGCGGCGGCGGTGACGGTGGCGGCAGCAGCCCGCAAACCGGCACACTGCACGTCGCGATGACCGATGCGCCGTCGTGCGGGTTCGACCACGTATTCGTGACCGTCTCGCAGGTACGCGTCAACGCGAATGCGAATGCCGCCGACAACGACGCCGGCTGGTCGACGATTTCCCTGGCGACTCCGCAGAAGATCGACCTGCTGTCGCTGACCAACGGCGTGCTCGCCGATCTCGGCCAGACTGCCCTGCCCGCCGGCCAGTATCAGCAAGTTCGTCTGGTCCTCGCGCAGAATCAGGGCAACAATCTCGCCAACTCGATCGTCCCGACCGGCGGCACGGAACAGGCGCTCGCAACGCCGAGCGCGACGCAAAGCGGCTACAAGATCATCCAGCCGTTCACGGTCCAGCCCAACACGCTCGTCGACCTCGTGCTCGACTTCAACGCATGCAAGTCGATCGTCCAGCGCGGCAACGGCTCGTATGCGCTGAAACCCGTCGTCACCGCCGTCCCGACCGTCGTGAGCGGCGCGATCTCGGGCTACGTCGCATCGACGGAAGCCGGTGCGACCGTCTACGCCGAACAAGGCGGCAAGGTCGTCCGAGGCACCGTGGCCGACAGTTCCGGGAAGTTCGTGCTGTCGCCGCTGATCCAGAGTTCGACGCAGGGCAACTACGATGTCGTCATCGTGAAAAGCAGCTTCGCGTCCGGCATCGTTCGCTCGGTTCCGGTTGTCGTGAACACGACGACGGCGGTTTCCGCGTCCACCGCGCCGATCACGCTGCCGGCGTCGGCAATGAGCACCGTCAGCGGTACGGCGACGGCAAGCGCCAATGCATTCGTGCGCGCACTGCAGACGATCGATGCGAACGCCTACGAGATCACGTCGATCAACGCAAACAGCGACACCGGTGCCTATTCGCTGTCCGTGCCCACGGCTGCGCCGATCGTCGGCACGTACTCGGGTTCGCTGCCGGTCGCGCTGGCCGCCGTGCCCGCCGCCGCAGGACAATATACGATCGAAGCGGACGCAGCCTCGGGGGCGACACAATCGGCAAACGTCAACGCAACGACCAGCCAGTCGAACGTCAACTTCAGTTTCTGACGAGTTGACAGCTTTATCGAAAGGGCCGAACGGCCCTTTCCTTCCAACAACGGGAGAACGAAGTGAAGAAAGGGGTTATCACATTGCTCGCCGCGGCGAGCCTGGTCGGCGCACTTGGCGGGTGCGTCGCATACGTTCCCGGCCCGCCGGTCGTCATCGCGCCGCAAGGGGGTCCAGGGAATGGCTTCTGCCCGCCCGGACAAGCCAAGAAAGGCAATTGTTGATAGAAGGCCCGCACCGTAGCGGGCCTTCGCGCCTTGACGCGACGACCGAGTAGACTGAATCTCACACACCTTCGTACGCTACGACGTACGCGCTGCCTTCGCGCAACTTCAACGCCATCCATTTCGGGCATCTGGAGTTGCAAGCAACAATCGACGGCACCGTGCAGAAGGTGTGTGAGGCCAAGGCCGCAAGTGCTTGCGTTGATTCCGATATCCTGATTGATAACGTCGTTCAGGGCCGGACGACTGCAGGCGCACCAGTTCCTCAATGGACGTGACAACTACATCGAGAATATGTCGTGCAATTTCATCGCCCGACATCCCGGCACTGACAGTGACGCCTAATCAATGTTGTTACTATTGTATTGATGGAGCGCAATGGCCAGGGAATCGACATCGTCCTGATAGCCGGCAATAGCGTCGGCCTGCTCAGGGAATCGTTCACAGTGCGACGACAAGGCTGCTACTGCGGCGGCATGGCGCGCAATCAACTGCCCGCGGGTGACCCATTCACGATCATCTCCGGCGCTTGAAGTCCTGATTAGCTTAAGCGTGCCGTCACCAAGCGCCGCGAAGGGTGCATGCTCATTGATGAATTCCGCGTAGTGTCCCGAGAAGAACCTCATCCACTCGCCCGTACGCGAATCACGTTGATATGCGAATAGATAGCCAGCGAGATCGATGACATAGTGATAGGACAGATTCTTGGGCGCTTCGAGCGAGGTTAGCTCAGTCACCTTGTTCACTCGATGAAACCTGTCTACAAGCGGTGCGCCAGCGTTTGACAGGTGAGCGGCGAGCAGGTACACGGCCGCGTCAAACGGATAACCATTATGAGGAATATAGAGTACAACGCTTCCTCCGCACTGCAAACCAAACGTGAAAGTTGCATGTGTGCTCATAACGATTTCCATGTTCTTTTCAAACAACGCGATCACGATCAGGGCGCATGGAGAATCACAAGACATCACTACCTCATCACCCGATGAGGGGTAGGATGGTTCTCTCAATAGCAAACGCTAAAGCAATGAACAATCGCAAGAAGTCTTCTCACCGCACCTAACCACAAGCGTTTTCGATTATTTATCGCCAGGAAATTTATCGCGCTCAAAAATTATCTTTGACTTCCTGCCCGACATCACTCCCCGTGTGCAATTCCCATTGCAAGTGGCATGCCACCTTTGCTCTTTGTCTGCACGCAGGGGGCGCGAGGCCGATATAAGAAAGAAGAGTCGCGCAAGCGAACGAAATGTTTCAGTGTTGATACAAGGGGGCACCCTGATCCAACGAGTTCGACGATCTTCACAGCGAAGAGGGGCCGCACGGATACGACGAATGCGCGGATGCGCGCAGCCGGCCCGCGCCACTTTCGACTCTTCGGCTTGGTTGCGACTTTGTAACCAGACCCCGTAAAAGGAACTCGTTCTGTCACAAATGCGAGAGATTGACCGGCCCGCGCTGCAGCATGGTGAGCCTTAGAAGAGGCCAGCTGGCCGCGCCGCATCGTCCCAACTAAAAATTATCAACTCGTGCCGCTCGGCTGCCCGTCCGCCTCCACCCACGGTGTACTGAATCGGAACGGTCTCGATGTGGAACCCGTCGAATACGCGCCGAATGTCGGGATGGTCATTGAGGCTCACGATCACGCGCCCTTTGATCATCCGCAGGCGCAGCGCCATCTTCTCGTACTCTGCGAACGGAAACGGCACTCCGTAGCCTTCAGTTTCGTAATATGGAGGATCGAGGTAGAACAGCGTGTGCGGTCGATCATACCGGTCGATGCACGCGGCCCAGTCCCGACGCTCGATATATGCATTCGCGAGACGCAAGTGCGCGGCCGATCGCTCCTCCTCAAGCCGCAGCAGATTTAGGCCGGGCGGATGCTCCGTTCGCGCTCCGAACGTCTGCCCCCTCCAGCTTTCCGCCAAAGCAACTTTTCTGCAGATAGTAGAACCGAGCCGCACGTTGGATAGCGGTGAAAGCTTCCGGGGGAGTGTGCTTCAACACCTGCCGGCTCGGCGCGAGAATCTGGTAACGACCGAGATACCGTCGATCCGACCAGCACGTTGTAGCCATCGTCCGTTTTTGCCGGCAGCGCCGAGCTGATCTCACTTACGGCAATGGCATCCATAAACGAAGACAAAGCAACTTTTCGAGCAGTCAGCAACGAGTGGCTGGAGAAGAGGCGGAAGACGTGGGCTGAGCGGTACATCGGCGAGAATCTTCGAATGCTCGAAGCCGACGCATGCCCGTACCTAGGAAGCCGCCCATGCGCTCTGTTACCGCCCACGATGTGCTTGCTTTGATGTGCCGGTGCGAAGAACGTGGCTCCCCTTCCGTAGCGTATTTAGTGAGCGATGCCCACCCACCCAGCGCTACAACCGTCAACGATCTGGACCGTCACATCGAGCGACCGAATCTGCACCGGAAGCATCACCGTCATATAGAATGGTGCGCTTTGCCCGTACTCCTATGTGGTTCAAGAACCTTCAGCTTCATCGTCTTCCGGCACCTTGGTCCGTTACCCCCGATCAGATGGAAAAATGGCTGGCGCCCCACGCGTTTCAGCCGGGCAACAGCGTCGAGATGCAGAGCCTCGGATGGGCATCGCCGCGTGACGACGGCGCACTTGTGTATTCGATCAACCGGCAGATGTTGCTGACGTTTCGTGCCGAAAAGAAGCTGCTCCCGGCGTCGGTCGTCAATCAGGTGACCAAGGCCCGCGCGCTTGAAGTTGAGGAGCAGCAGGGCTTCAAGGTCGGGCGAAAACAAATGCGCGAACTCAAGGATCAGGTTACCGACGAACTGCTCCCGCGCGCGTTCACCATTCGCCGCGATACCCGCGTGTGGATCGATACGGCGAACGGCTGGCTCGTCATCGATGCGGCTTCACAGGCGCTTGCCGACGATGTTCGCGGCCTGCTCGTCAAATCGATCGATCAGTTGCCGCTCGCCGGTGTTCAAGTGGTGCGTTCGCCGGTCGCCGCGATGACGGATTGGCTGTTGTCCGGCGAGGCGCCGGGCGGATTCACCGTGGACCAGGACGCCGAGTTGCGCTCGAGCGGTGAAGGCGGCGCCACGGTGCGATACGTCGGCCACGCGCTGGAAGCGAACGACATGCGCCGGCACATCGAGGCCGGCAAACAATGCATGCGCCTTGCGATGACCTGGGACAACCGGATCTCCTTCGTACTGACGCCGTCGCTGACGATCAAGCGCGTTACGCCGCTCGACGTGATCAAGGAAGCGGCGGATCCGACCGCGCAGAACGACGCTGAACGCTTCGACTCGGATGTCACGCTGATGACCGGTGAATTGGAGCGGATGTTGACGAGTCTCATCGATATCCTGGGTGGCGAACAGCACGACTCGGCTCTTCAGGCGGCAGCAGCCTGAACGCCGTCGGCGGCCGCGAAACGGCGAGGTTTCGAGCCGGCACGACAGTTCAACGAGGACTGTCGTCGCCCTGTCGGAAGGTCGCGACCTGGCGCTCGCGCACGATGCCCGATTCTTCTCCGTGTCGCCCGCCGACGCGAGAATCCCACCCGCGACCGCCGGCAGCCAGCCTACCGAACCTGCCGGCTCCAATGGCCTGCATCCCGAGATTCACGCATCCGGCTCCATGAACGCGGTTTCCGTCAGCGCACAAGTGCCGCAACTCACTTGATCAGGCGCAGCACATCGCGAAAACGCGGATGCCGGCTGGAACCCAGCCATTCGAACCCGATCATCTCGACCGTCGCGATTTGTGCCCCCGCCGCCCCGAGCCGAGCGATCCCCGTGTCCCGGTCGATCGTCTTGCGCGACCCCACGGCATCGCTGACCACCGTGACTTTACGGCCGCTGCGCAACAGCCCGAACGCCGTTTGCAGCACGCACACGTGCGCCTCGCAACCGGCGACGATCACGCTATTGCGCCCGGCCGGCAACGCATCGACCAGGCCCTCCGCGCACGCGTCGAAATGATCCTTGACGACGGTGTTCGAGCACAGATCCTTGATCTCCGGTACGTTCCGGCCCAGTTGGACGGGGCTCTGCTCGGTACCCATCACGGGCACCCCGACGATCTGCGCAATACGGGCAAGTCGGACAGCCTGCGCGACGACGGATGCCCCTTCGTGAATCACCGGTATCAGCCGCGTCTGAAAATCAACCAATACGACCACTGAATCGTCGGGCACGTGCAGCACGGCGCATTCTCCGGAGTGAAGGCGACGTCAACCATCATCGACCATCGATGAAGAGTCGCTCTGTCGCAAAATCGTCAGTCCCGCGAAAAACGGATATCGAATCGCATCAATGACCGACCGCGTCAATTCGGTAAACGGTAGCGGGCCCCCAGCCTACCAAACTTGCCGACACCGTTGGCGCGATCGCATGGAGTCCGGTTCCGGGGATCACCCGCCGGCCCGTCGCAGGAACGCCGGTTGCTCACCGTTCCGTATTGCCGAATCCACCGCACTCCGCGCCTTCTGCTTGCACCGCCCGAGACACGGCAGTAGGCGAACCGTCACGATTCAATCCCGGTTCGGAATCAATCGCCAACACGGACATCGATTACCAATCTATTTTCACCAAGACCAATAATCGGCGCCCCATTTCCTCATGAATTCGCATATTTTACCGATCCAGCAAGCAATAATTGCGACTTCACATCAGAACGTTATTCGAAAATCAAAAAATCATTATTGACTTCGACTTTATCCGAACTTTAGAATCCCCTACGACAGCTTACGTTTCGCCTTTCACGCCACACACGCACCAACGCCGGCACTGCACCGGGACGCCAGCAGAGAAGTCTTTCACCCCAATCCGGCGCAGTGTCTCCCTTTGTTTTCAATTCCGGAATTAACCGCCAACCGGTTATCTCCCATTCGATTCTCCCCAGAATCACGCCCGGATTAATTCAATAATTTCCAAGAATACCGCAATACCGGATGAAGGAGACCGAGCACCCGCTCATTCGATAATTCTCATAAAAAACACCAGTCATCAGGAGAGACATCAACATGCATCGCCTCGCGAAGTCGCTGTGTCTCGGATTCATCTGCGCCGCCCTGCTCGCGGCCTGCAACGACGACGACGTCAAATCGGGCAGCGCGCCGTCGAACGCCGCCGCGCTGTCGTTCCGGATGGACACCGGCGGCCAGATCAACGCGTTCTACCGGCAGGACAAGGTCGCCGCGCACCTGCTGGCGCGCTCGTCGACGAAGCCGCGCCTGCTCGTGGTCTTCCCCGCCGGCAACAGCGGCACGGGGCTCTGGTTCGACGACACCGCGCAGCCGGTGAACTGGAGCCTCGACACGCCGCCGTCCGCGCTGTCGGCGCCCGACGCGCACGGCCGCCCGCTGTACGGCATCGGCGCCGACGTGTCGGTGGACACCAACACGCTGACGATCCGCCAGGGCGTGCTCAGCAACGTGCGCTTCCTGCGCGACTTCAACGGCGGCGCTACGATTCCGCCGCAGATCCTTGCCGCGCCGACGGTTCAGGGCAGCGCCGCGCAATGGCAACGCGACCGGATCGACGGCGCGCCCGGCTATTCACTGCGCATCACGCTGCGCGACGGCGGTAGCATCGCGCCGGCAGCGGGCGGCAAGCTCGTCCTGAGCGCACCGGCGGGCTCGCACACGCTGCGGCTGCATGTCGATGCGCTGTCGGGCGAGACGCCGTTGTCGCCGATCACGCGCGCCGACCTGCTCGCGCCATCGGTGAACCCCGACCCCGTGAGCCAGAACGTGCTCGAGTTCCTGAGCTTCCACGACAAGCTGCTGGCCGGCTCGTGGCAGTACGACACCTACTTTGGCCGCGACACGCTGATCTCGGTGCGCATGCTGATGCCCGTACTCGAACCCGCCGCGGTCGAGGCCGGCCTGTCGTCGGTGCTGAGCCGGCTGTCGACCGACGGCAAGGTCGCGCACGAGGAAGGCATCGGCGAATTCGCCCTCGTCGACAACCAGAAAAACGGCCGGCCGAACGATCCGACGCCGACTTACGACTACAAGATGATCGACAGCGACTACCTGCTCGCGCCGATCGCGGCCGCGTGGCTGATCGACGATACGCGCGGCCAGGCCCGCGCGGCCGCGTATCTCGCGCAGCGCGGCAGCGACGGGCAGACCAACGGCAGCCGCCTGGTCGTCAACCTGCTGCACGTCGCGACGACTGCGCAGCCGTTCGCGCAGCAGCCGTCGGTCGCGAACCTGATCCACCTGCGGCCCGGCGAGATCGTCGGCAACTGGCGCGACAGCACCGACGGGCTCGGCGGCGGCGTGTACCCGTACGACGTGAACGCGGTGCTCGTACCGGCCGCGTTGCGCGCGGCGAACGCGTTCCTTACGCGCGGCCTGCTCGATCCGTACCTGGATGCCGGACAGCGCGCGACGCTCGCCAATACGGCGAACCAGGCGGCCACGTGGGAAACGCAGGCGCCGCCGCTGTTCCAGGTCAGCGTGCCGGCCGCGCAGGCAGCCACCGACGTGTCGGCCTATGCGCCGTCCGCGGGCGTGCCGGCCGGCACCGCACCGGGCACGCCGCTGGCGTTCTACGCGCTGTCGCTCGATCAGCAGGGTAACCCGATTCCAGTGATGAATTCGGACGGCGGCTTCGCGCTGCTGTTCGGCACGCCCCCGGACGATGAGCTTCAGCGCATCGTCACCGACGTCACGCGGCCGTTCCCGACCGGGCTCGTGACCGATGCCGGGATGCTGATCGCGAACCCGGCGTATGCGAACCAGGCGCTATGGCCGAAGTTCACGAGCTCCGCGTATCACGGCACGGTGATCTGGTCGTGGCAGCAGGCGATGTGGGTGGCCGGGCTCGATCGCCAGCTCGCGCGCCAGGACCTGTCGGCCGCGACACGCACGCTGCTCACGCAGGCGCGGCAGACGATCTGGCAGGTGATCTCGAACGGGCGCGACATGCGCACGTCGGAGATGTGGACGTGGTCGTACGTGAACGGCCAGTACCAGACCGATGCATTCGGCACGCGCAGCGCGGACGCCACCGAGGCGAACGCGGCGCAGCTCTGGAGTACGACGTATCTCGCGATCCGCGATCCGCAGCAGCGCGCGGGCAAGTACTGGTGGCAGGCGTCGCAGCGGATGCAGGATGCTCAGCCGAAGAAGAGCGCGGCGGCCCTGGCGTCGCGGTAACGCATCGCCAGGCGCGTGCTGACCAGGCATGCAAAGCCGCGGGGACGTTACCGCCTCCGGGGCTTCGTTAAGGATCTAGGCGCTCGACACA
The DNA here is from genome assembly GCF_017104825.1 of Burkholderia sp. Ac-20345. Taxonomy (NCBI): domain Bacteria; kingdom Pseudomonadati; phylum Pseudomonadota; class Betaproteobacteria; order Burkholderiales; family Burkholderiaceae; genus Burkholderia; species Burkholderia sp. Ac-20345. The sequence continues at coordinate 34,843 of NZ_JAAGPO010000066.1, forward strand.
GCCTCTGTACGCCCGAGTTGCCGAATGTCCCGCGTCCGGTCACCGGCGCCCGCGGGCCGTGCCAACCCGCGTCACCGCGCCACGACCCGGTTCCGCCCTTCCCGCTTTGCCTGGTACAAGCGTTCGTCGACCACGCGCAGCAACGCATCGACCGTGCTTCCGTCGGCCCCGTATTGGGCAACGCCGACGCTGACCGTCACCTGCACGCGCTTGAAATCGAGCCCGAACGGCGAACTCGCGATCGACGAACGCACGCGCTCGGCCGTCATCCGCGCGCCTTCGAGCGGCATGTCCGGCAGCAGCGCCATGAACTCCTCGCCGCCGACCCGCGCGAGCCCGCCGGCCGGCCGGATCGCGTCGAGGCACTGGCGCACGACGCCGCGCAGCACCTCGTCGCCGATCTGGTGCCCGTACGCATCGTTGATGTTCTTGAAATTGTCGAGATCGAGCGCGAGCAGGCAGAACGGCGTGCCGTCGCGTTCGGCCCGCACCATCTCGCGCTCGACCTGCGCGATGAACTGCCGGCGGTTCGACGCGCCCGTCATCGGATCGGTCGCGGCCATGTACTCGAGCTTCTGGTTCGTGCGCCGCAGTTCCTGCAGCGCGCTTTCGGTGCGCGCCATCGATTCCGACAGCCGGCTCATCAGGTCTTCCTGGCTGTAGATCGCCGAGAACGAGCGCGTCGTCTGCAGCGCCTGCACGACACCGTAGCTGAGCAGGAAGAAGCCGCCCGCGAAAATCGCGTGCGCGAGCCACCACATGTGATTCCACGGCTTGCCGAGAATGAACGCGAGCGACGACAGCGCGAACGCCATGATCGACACGCCGTAGATCACCATCAGCGGCGAGCGGATCCGCCGCGCGAGCAGCACGCCGACGTTCAGCAGCGAGAACACGAGCGCGCCGCCTTCCATCGACAGCCGCGTGCCCAGCGCGCCCGCGATCGGCGAATACGCGATGTACGCCACGACCACGTTGACGATCATGAAGAACACGACCCACGGCAGCCACGTGCGCACACTCGTGCGCTTCTCGATCCGGTCGGGCGGACGCGAATACGACATCAGGCCCGTGAGCAGCAGGATCGACATCACGAGGCGCGACGCGGGCCCGTACAGCAGGAACAGCCAGATATTGTGATGCGCCATCCCGGTGAAGGCACCGTGCAGCGCATAGATCATCGCGAAACCGAGAAAGCCAAGTGTCAGCCAGCGCAACAACGGCTCGCCGGACGACCGGTAGCACACCCACGTCACGTAGGTGACGAATGCGCCCTCGAGGGTCGCGGCCGCGATCGCGATTTCATGGAACGCGTGGCTCTCGAATACGGCGTGCGGGTCGCTGAAGAACCACAGATAGGCGATCAGATAGGCAGGCAGCAACGCGAATCCGATCAGCAGGCATTTCGCGTAGAGCTTCGCGGCCGCGCTGACGACGCGCGGCGGTTCCCCGGCTGCATAGGTCGTACTCATTCGGTCCCCGGTCGGTCTGCTGCGTTGGTTCGAACCTTCGCGGCACGGATCACTCGACGCACGATCCGGCCCATCGTGCCGAAAGGCAAATGTCAGAGCAAGTATAGGTGGGGCAATTCGTTTGACAAGTAAGGGGAAACGGCATTGCGCGGCGCACGCATTTTGCTTCCCGATTGTTTCGAATGGTGGTTCAGTCGCGCCGATTCGTGTCGCGGCCGCCGGCCTCGCCGAAGCGAAACCGCGGCCGCATACCGCCAAAGATCAGAGGATTTCGAACAGGCCGGCCGCGCCCTGCCCGCCGCCGATGCACATCGTGACGACCACGTACTTCACGCCGCGCCGCTTGCCTTCGATCAGCGCATGGCCCGTCAGACGCGCACCCGACACACCGTACGGATGGCCGACCGCAATCGCGCCGCCGTTCACGTTCAGGCGATCCTCAGGAATCCCGAGTGTATCGCGGCAGTACAGCACCTGCACCGCGAACGCTTCGTTCAGCTCCCAGAGGCCGATATCGTCGACCTTCAGCCCGGCCTGCTTCAGCAGCTTCGGCACCGCGAACACGGGGCCAATGCCCATCTCGTCCGGCTCGCAACCAGCCACCGCGAAACCGCGGAAGACACCGAGCGGCTGCAGCCCTTCACGCTGCGCGGCGTCGGCGCTCATCACGACGCAGGCCGACGCGCCGTCCGAGAACTGGCTCGCGTTGCCGGCGGTGATCACGCCGCCCAGCACGGCCGACCGGATCTTCGACACGCCTTCGAGCGTCGTGTCGGGGCGGATCCCTTCGTCGGCCGACACCGTCACTTCCTTCGTGAACAGGCGGCCCGTCGCCTTGTCGGCGATGCCGGCGAGCACGGTGATCGGCACGATCTCGTCGCGAAAGCGCCCGGCTTCCTGCGCGGCCGCGGCCCGCAGTTGCGACTGCACGCCGTACTCGTCCTGCCGCTCCTTCGAGATGCCGTAGCGCTTCGCGACGTTCTCGGCCGTCTGCAGCATGTTCCAGTAGATCTCGGGCTTGTGCTGGACGAGCCAGCCTTCCTGGATCATGTGGTGGTTCATCTCGTTCTGCACGCACGAGATCGATTCCACGCCGCCCGCGACATACACTTCGCCTTCGCCCGCGATGATCCGCTGCGCGGCCAGCGCGATGGTCTGCAGCCCCGACGAGCAGAATCGGTTCACCGTCATCCCCGGCACCGTCACGGGCAACCCCGCGCGCAGTGCGATCTGCCGCGCGATGTTCGCGCCGGTCGCGCCTTCGGGGTTCGCGCAGCCCATGATCACATCCTCGACGCGTGCGGGGTCGAGCTTCGCGCGCTCGAGCGCGGCCGCGACCACGTGGCCGCCAAGCGTCGCGCCATGCGTCATGTTGAAAGCACCGCGCCAGGATTTCGCCAGCGGCGTACGGGCGGTCGATACGATTACGGCTTCGGTCATGCGAGTCTCCTTCGGTCCTGCTTCATGTCCTGAATCGGATGGGGGAAGGCGCTACGCCGCCGGGCGCGCGCCCGCGGACGTCACATGCGCGACGCCCGCTGCCTGCATCTGCTGCCATGCGTGGGCGAGCGACCCGTTCAGGTCGATCGCGCGGCACGCATCGTTGATCACCGCGGCTTCGAACCCGGCCGCGCGCGCATCGAGCGCCGACCACGCGACGCAATAGTCGGTCGCGAGCCCGCAGCACCACACGCGCTTCGCGCCCAGCTCGCGCAGATAGCCCGCGAGACCGGTGCGCGTCGTGCGGTCGGCTTCGACGAACGCGGAATAGCTGTCGACCTGCGCGTCGCCGCCCTTGCGGATCACGAGCCGCGCATGCGGGATGTCGAGATCGCGATGCAGCGCCGCGCCGTCGGTGTCCTGCACGCAGTGCACGGGCCACAGCACCTGCTCGCCGTACGGCAGCGCGAGCGTGGAGAACGGTTCGCGGCCCGGATGGTTCGCCGCGAACGACACGTGTTCGCGCGGGTGCCAGTCCTGCGTCAGCACGACCTGGTCGAAGCGTTGCGCCAGCGCGTTGATCACCGGCACGACGGCATCGCCGTCGGGCACCGCGAGCGCGCCGCCCGGCATGAAGTCGTATTGCACGTCGATCACGAGCAGTACGTCGTCGGTGCATTTCATTGCGTTTCTCCGGGTATGCGTCGCGCCGCGATCCGGCGCGTCAGCCGTTGAACCCGCGGCCGGCCTTCGCGAGCTCCGCGATCGACGGCGCGAGCTGCCATGCGTCGCCGTTCGGCGCGGCCGCGTAGCGGCGAATCGCGCGCTCGACGTTGTAGAGGCCGACCACGTCCGCGTACAGCATCGGGCCGCCGCGCCAGAGCGGGAAGCCATAGCCGGTCAGGTAGACCATGTCGATGTCGGACGCCTTCGACGCGATCTTCTCTTCCAGGATCTTCGCGCCTTCGTTGACGAGCGCGAATACGAGCCGCTCGACGATCTCGTCGTCGCCGATCTTGCGCCGCTCGACGCCGCGCTCCTTCGAATACGCGACGACCAGCTCGTCGACGAGCGACGACGGCTTTGCCTTGCGCTCGCCCGGCACGTAGTCGTACCAGCCGGCGCCCGTCTTCTGGCCGAAGCGGCCCTGCTCGCACAGGCGGTCGGCGATCTTCGAGTATTGCAGGCCAGGCTGCTCGACGTAGCGGCGCTTGCGGATCGCCCAGCCGATGTCGTTGCCGGCGAGGTCGCTCATCCGGAACGGGCCCATCGCGAAACCGAACTTCTCGATCGCGCGGTCGACCTGCGCGGGCAGCGCGCCTTCCTCGAGCATGAACAGCGCCTGACGGATGTACTGCTCGATCATCCGGTTGCCGATGAAGCCGTCGCACACGCCCGACACGACGGCCGTCTTGCGGATCTTCTTCGCGACGGCCATCACGGTGGCGAGCACGTCCTTCGCGGTCTGCGCGCCGCGCACGACCTCGAGCAGCTTCATCACGTTCGCCGGGCTGAAGAAGTGCATGCCGACGACGTCCTGCGGGCGCTTCGTGAACGCCGCGATCTTGTCGACGTCGAGCGTCGACGTGTTCGACGCGAGGATCGCGCCTGCCTTCGCGACTTCGTCAAGCTTCGTGAACACCTGCTCCTTCACGCCGAGTTCCTCGAACACGGCCTCGACGATCAGGTCGGCGTCCTTCAGGTCGTCGTAGGACAGCGTCGGCGTGATCAGCGCCATGCGCGCATCGAGCTTCTCCTGCGTGAGCTTGCCCTTCTTCACCTGCGCGTCGTAGTTCTTGCGGATCGTCGCCACGCCGCGCTCCAGCGCGTCCTGCTTCGTCTCGAGCAGCGTGACCGGCAGGCCAGCGTTGACGAAGTTCATCGCGATCCCGCCGCCCATCGTGCCCGCGCCGATCACGCCGACACGGCGGATCTCGCGCAGCGGCGTATCGGCCGGCACGTCGGGAATCTTGCTCGCCGCGCGCTCGCCGAAGAACGCATGCCGCAGCGCGCGGCTTTCCGGCGTCATCATCAGCGCGACGAAACCCTCGCGCTCGGCAACGCTGCCCTTGTCGAAGCCGTGCAGCACGCCGGCCTCGACCGCGTCGATGCATTTATGCGGCGCGGGGAAATTCGGTGCGGCGGCCCGGGCCGAATTGCGCGCGAACTGGATGAAGCCCGCTGCGTTCGCATGATCGATCTTGCGATCGCGCACGCGCGGATGCGGCCCGTTCTGCTCACCGGCCTTGCGCGCGAACGCGACGGCCGCATCGAGCAGGTCGCCGTCGGCCATTTCGTCGAACAACCCGCTCTTCGCGAGCTGCTCGGACGGCACGGGCGCGCCCGACACGATCATGTTCAGCGCGGTTTCGAGCCCCACCGCGCGCGGCAGGCGCTGCGTGCCGCCCGCGCCCGGCAGCAGGCCGAGCTTCACTTCGGGCAGCGCGACCTGCGCGCCGGGTGCCGCGACACGGTAGTGCGCGCCGAGCGCGAGCTCGAGGCCGCCGCCCATCACGACGCTGTGCAGCGCCGCGACCACGGGCTTCGCGCTCGCCTCCACCGCGCGAATCACGGTGTGCAGCGTCGGCTCCTGCAGCGCCTTCGGCGTATTGAATTCGGTGATGTCGGCGCCGCCCGAGAATGCGCGTCCCGCGCCGGTCAGCACGATGGCCGTGACCGACGGGTCCTGCGCGGCGCGATCGAGCGCGTCCATGACGCCCTGACGGGTCGACAGGCCGAGCCCGTTGACGGGCGGATTGTTGAGCGTAAGAACGGCCACGCCGTCGCGAGTCGAGTAATCCACTGCCATCTGCCTGCCTCCATGCATCGCGCGCCGGGGTGGCTGCGCTTCATTGTGCGCGGTCGAACAGCCGCATGTCCGAATGAACTGAGGCAGCATACAACGAAAAAGCACGGTCGTTCAATTTGAATTTTGTTCCCGATCCGGGGACGGATCGGGCGACCGCTTGGCGGGCCGCTTCCGGCCCGGGCCCGGCGTTACGGCTCGCACACCACCGTCGGCAACACGTAATCGCGGAACGTCTCGCGCAGCTTCAGCTTCTGCAGCTTGCCGGTCGCGGTGTGCGGCAGCGATTCGACGAACACGACGTCGTCGGGAATCCACCATTTCGCGACCTTGCCGTCGTAGAACGCGAGCAGCGCGTCACGAGTCAGGTTCGCCCCTTCGCGCGGCACCACGACGAGCAGCGGGCGCTCGGTCCATTTCGGGTGCGCACAGGCGATGCAGGCCGCCTCGGCCACGCCCGGGTGCGCGATCGCGACGTTCTCGATGTCGATCGAGCTGATCCACTCGCCGCCCGACTTGATCACGTCCTTGCTGCGGTCGGTGATCTGCAGGAAGCCGTCGGGGTCGATCGTCGCGACGTCGCCGGTCGGGAACCAGCCGTCCGACAGCGGCGACGTATCGCCGCGAAAGTAGTGGTCGATCACCCACGGGCCGCGCACCTGCAGTTCGCCGAACGCGACGCCGTCCCACGGCAGCTCGTGGCCGTCCTCGCCGACGATGCGCATGTCGACGCCGCAGATCACGCGCCCCTGCTTCTCGAGCAGCTTGCGCTGCGCGTCGAGCGGCCGCTGCGATTGCGCCCAGTTGAGCTTCGCGAGCGTGCCGAGCGGCGACAGTTCCGTCATCCCCCATGCGTGGATCACGCGCACGCCGTATTCGTCCTCGAAGGTCCGCAGCATCGCGGGCGGGCACGCGGAGCCGCCGATCACCGTGCGATTCAGCGTCGAGAAGCGCACGCCGGCTTCGCGCATGTAGTTGAGCAGGCCGAGCCACACGGTCGGCACGCCCGCGGAGAACGTCACGCGCTCGGCTTCCATCAGCGCGTACAGTGATTTCCCGTCGAGATCCTTGCCGGGCAGCACGAGCTTGCCGCCCGTGAGCGGCACCGCGTACGGCAGCCCCCATGCATTGACGTGGAACATCGGCACGACGGGCAGCACGGCGTCCATCGCGGACAGGTTCATCGCATCGGGCAGCGCGGCGCCGTACGCGTGCAGCACGGTCGAGCGGTGCGAATACAGCACGCCTTTCGGGTTGCCGGTCGTGCCCGACGTGTAGCAGAGCCCCGACGCCTGCTGCTCGTCGAGGCGCGGCCAGTCGTATTGGCCGTCCTCCGCTTCGACGAGCGTTTCATAGCAGAGGAACGGCGTCGTGCCGGACGGCAAGTGCGCGGCGTCCGTCATCGCAACCCAGCCCTTCACGTGCGGGCATTGCGGCGCGATGGCATCGACGAGCGGTGCGAAATTGATGTCGAAGAAGACGTAGCGGTCTTCCGCGTGATTGACGATGTACGCGATCTGCTCGGGGAACAGGCGCGGGTTGATCGTGTGGCATACGGCGCCCATGCCGCCGATCCCGTAATACGCTTCCAGATGCCGGTAGCCGTTCCACGCGAGCGTGCCGACGCGATCGCCGGTTTCGACACCGAGCCGCGCGAGCGCCTGCGCCAGCTGCTTCGCGCGGCGTTCGCAATCGCGGTACGTGTAGCGATGCAGATCGCCTTCCACGCGCTTCGACACGATCTCCGTGTCGCCGGCATGGCGCGCGGCATGAGAAATCAGCGAGGACACCAGCAACGGCATGTCCATCATCTGGCCCAGCAACGGCTTACCCATCGTCTTGTTCTCCGTGAGGATGCGAATCGGTGCCTCTGCGGCGCGCCCGTCAGCGGCCCCGGACGGGCGTGGCGCACGGTGCGCGGGCCACCATGCGGGCGGCGCGGCGCCGCCTTACAATATCGGCTTACCCAGAGGCGCTCAACATGTCGTTTTCCCGAAGCGCAGCCGATCCGGCTGACACCCTCCCCGACCTCGCCGCCACGCTCGGCGAGCCCGCCGTCGGCGCGTTCGTCGCGCTCGGCGACGCGTTTCATACGCGGCTGCCGGCCGCGCCGCTTGCCGCGCCGTACGTCGTCGGCTTTTCCGGCGAAGTCGCGCAACTGCTCGACCTGCCGCCGTCGATCGCCGCGCAGCCCGGCTTCGCCGAGCTGTTCGCCGGCAACCCGACGCGCGACTGGCCCGCGAACGCGATGCCGTACGCATCGGTGTATTCCGGCCACCAGTTCGGCGTGTGGGCCGGCCAGCTCGGCGACGGCCGCGCGCTGACGATCGGCGAACGCACCGGCACGGACGGCCGCCGCTACGAGTTGCAGCTGAAAGGCAGCGGCCGCACGCCGTATTCGCGGATGGGTGACGGCCGCGCGGTGCTGCGCTCGTCGATCCGCGAATTCCTGTGCTCGGAAGCGATGCATCACCTCGGCATCCCGACCACGCGCGCACTGACGGTGATCGGCTCCGACCAGCCGGTGGTGCGCGAGGAGATCGAGACGTCGGCCGTCGTCACGCGCGTGTCGGAGAGCTTCGTGCGCTTCGGCCACTTCGAGCACTTCTTCTCGAACGATCGCCCCGACCTGCTGCGCCAACTCGCCGATCACGTGATCGACCGCTTCTATCCGGATTGCCGCCGCGCCGACGATCCGTACCTCGCGCTGCTCGAAGCCGCGACGCTACGCACGGCCGATCTCGTCGCACAGTGGCAGGCCGTCGGCTTCTGCCACGGCGTGATGAACACCGACAACATGTCGATCCTCGGCGTGACGATCGACTACGGCCCGTTCGGCTTCGTCGATGCGTTCGACGCGAACCACATCTGCAACCACTCGGATACGAGCGGCCGCTATGCATACCGGATGCAGCCGCGCATCGCGCACTGGAACTGCTACTGCCTCGCGCAGGCGCTGCTGCCGCTGATCGGGCTGCAGCACGGCATCGCCGACGACGATGCGCGCGCCGAGCGCGCGGTGGACGACGCGCAGGCCGTGCTCGCGAAATTCCCGGAACGTTTCGGCCCCGCGCTCGAACGCGCGATGCGCGCGAAGCTCGGCCTCGAGCTCGAACGCGAGAACGATGCCGAACTCGCCAACACGCTGCTCGAGACGATGCATGCGAGCCACGCGGATTTCACGCTGACGTTCCGCCGGCTCGCGCAGATCTCGAAGCACGACGCGAGCCGCGATGCACCGGTGCGCGACCTGTTCATCGACCGCGACGCGTTCGATGCGTGGGCGAACCTCTACCGCGCGCGGCTGTCCGAGGAAACACGCGACGACGCGGCACGCGCGGCCGCGATGAATCGCGTGAACCCGAAATACGTCTTGCGCAACCATCTGGCCGAAGTCGCGATCCGGCGCGCGAAGGAAAAGGATTTTTCGGAAGTCGAGCGGCTCGCGCAGATCCTGCGCCGGCCGTTCGACGAACAACCGGAGCATGAAGCGTACGCGGCGTTGCCGCCCGACTGGGCTGGTTCGCTCGAAGTGAGCTGCTCGTCCTGAGCCCGCAACCCGCGCGTATCGACCGACCGATCAGGAGAACCCCACATGTCCCACGATTCCGACGACAAGACCTTCCCGTACGAGAAGGACGACGCCGAGCTGCGCCGCCGGCTCACGCCGATGCAGTATGAAGTCACGCAGCATGCGGCAACCGAGCGCGCATTCACCGGCGAATACACCGACACCGAGGACGACGGCATCTACAAATGCGTCGTCTGCAGCACGCCGCTGTTCGAATCCGGCTCCAAGTTCCACTCGGGCTGCGGCTGGCCCAGCTATTTCAAGCCGCTCAACGGCGAAGTGATCGACGAAAAGGTCGACTACTCGCACGGGATGGTGCGCGTCGAGGTCCGCTGCAATCACTGCGGCGCGCATCTCGGCCACGTGTTCGAGGACGGCCCGCGCGACCAGACCGGTTTGCGGTACTGCATCAATTCGGCTGCGTTAAACTTCGAGTCCCGACCCGAAAACGAATGAGCGGCGCCGGGCGGATCCGCGGGGCGGCCCTTGCCGCCGCCCGATCCGCTCCAGCGGTGCCTGGCGGGTCCCTACAACGGTGAAAGGCCGCGCAAGCGGCCTTTCACGCAGCTGCGAGCGCCATGAAATTCCTGTTCGATCTGTTTCCGATCATCCTGTTTTTTGTCGCCTTCAAGGTCTGGGGCATCTTTACCGCCACCGCCGTCGCGATCGTCGCGACGCTGGCCCAGGTCGCGTGGGTCGCCTTCCGGCACCGGAAGGTCGACACGATGCTGTGGGTCAGCCTCGGCGTGATCGTCGTTTTCGGTGGTGCCACCCTCGTCCTGCATGACGAGAAATTCATTCAATGGAAACCGACTGTGCTGTACTGGCTGTTTGCGATCGGGCTGCTCGCCGCGCGCTATGCGTTCGGCAACAACCTGATCGAGAAGATGATGGGCAAGCAGCTCACGCTGCCGCACCCCGTGTGGGACAAGCTGAACGTCGCCTGGGCGCTGTTCTTCGCGGTGCTCGGCGTCGCGAACCTGTACGTGGTGCACAACTTCACCGAATCGCAATGGGTGAACTTCAAGCTGTTCGGCACGACGGGAGCGATGGTCGTATTCATCATCCTGCAGAGCCTGTGGCTCACGAAATACCTGAAGGACGAATGACATGACGGACGCCTTTCTCCACGCGTCGCCCGACGAACGCATCGCGCTGATCGAAGCGCGCCTCACCGCCTCGCTCGCCCCGCTGTCGCTCACCGTGCGCGACGACAGCGCGCAGCACGCGGGCCACGCCGGCGCGGCCGCCGGCGGCCATTTCACGGTCACGATCGTGTCGGCCGCGTTCGCGGGCAAGCCGCGCGTCGCGCGGCACCGGCTGGTGTATGATGCGCTCGCTGATGCGATGCAGCGCGGCATTCACGCGCTCGCGATCGTGGCTTACACGCCCGAAGAATTCAACGAATCTTCAATCTAGTCTCATTAGGAATTCCCGATGATCCTGAAATCCCCCCGCCTGTGGGTCGCGGCGGCTGCTTTCGCAGCGGCACCGGCATTTGCCCAGAACATCGCCGTCGTCAACGGCACGCCGATTCCGAAGTCGCGCGCCGACGCGATGGTTGCTCAGCTCGTCCAGCAAGGCCAGACCGACAGCCCGCAACTGCAGCAGGCCGTGCGCCAGGAACTCGTGAACCGCGAAATCCTGATGCAGGAAGCGATCCGCGAAGGCATCCCGAACCGTCCGGACGTGAAGGCGCAGGTCGCCGTCGCGCAGCAGACCGTCGTGCTGCGCTCGATGATCGAGAGCTTCCTGAAGAAGAACCAGCCGACCGACGCCGAAGTGAAGGCGCGCTACGACGACCTCGTCAAGGGCGCCGGCGGCAATCGCGAATACCACCTGCACCACATCCTCGTCGACAACGAGCAGCAGGCGAAGGACCTGATCGCGAAGATCAAGGCCGGCGCGAAGTTCGAGGATCTCGCGAAGCAGTACTCGAAGGATCCGGGTTCGGGCAAGAACGGCGGCGATCTCGACTGGTCCGACCCGAAGGCGTACGTGCCGGAATTCGCGGCGGCCGCGCAGAAGCTGCAGAAAGGCCAGATGACCGACGCGCCGGTGAAGACGCAGTTCGGCTGGCACATCATCCGTGTCGACGACGTCCGCGACATCGCCCCGCCGCCGTTCGATCAGGTGAAGGCGCAGATCGCGCAGCAGCTCGTGCAGCAGAAGCTGCAGGCGTTCGAGGAAGGTCTGCGCCAGCAGGCAAAGATCCAGTAACGCCGGCGCTCGTCGCCCGGGCGTCGAAAAGCCGCTCTTCGGAGCGGCTTTTTTATTGCCCGCGAACTGACTGCCGTCGCATCACGATGCACTGTGGCCCACCGCCACCAAAAGAAAAAGGCCGCTCCGAAGAGCGGCCTTTCCCGTGTGCCGGATCGACTCGCGCTGCAAACTTGCGCTACGCGGGGTAGAACACGTCGTGATAGCGAACGTCACCCGACGGCCGCGGCGCCGAATCGTCGAGCGACAGCGCGAGGAAATACTCGGGCGGCACGCCCGGAAACACGATGTCGCCGGATGGCGCAAAGCCGAAGCGCGTGTAGTACGCGGGTTCCCCGAGCAGGACGCAGCCGCGCGCGCCAAGCCGGCGCAGCGCGTCGAGCCCCGTGCGCACCAGCCCCGCGCCGATGCTCTGCCGCTGGCAATCGGGCAGTACCGCGAGCGGCGCCAGCCCGTACCAGCCTTGGCTGCCGGACGGTTCGCCGCCGATCGACACCGGCGAGAAGGCAACGTGCCCGATCAGGCGGCCGTCGCGCTCCGCGACGAGCGAGACGCTCAACGCACCGTCCGCACGCAACGTTTCGACGATCCGCCGTTCGAACTGCCCGCCTTCCGGCTCGCCCGCGAACGCGGCGGCGATCACGCGGCCGATCGCGTCGGCCTCGCTCGCTCGCGCGTCGCGCAGCGTGACGACCTCGACCGGTGCGTTCGGGTCGAACATCATCCCGATCAGCCGATCCAGCGGCGCGCGTTGCGGAACACGCGCATCCACGGGCTCGCTTCACCCCAGCTTTCCGGGTGCCAGCTCATCGCGACCGTACGGTGCACGCGCTCCATGTGCGGCATCAGCACCGAGAAGCGGCCGTCGGCCGTCGTGACCGACGTGATGCCGGCCGGCGAGCCGTTCGGGTTGAACGGATAGCGCTCGGTCGCTTCGCCGCGGTGATCGACGAAACGCATCGAGACCGCGACGCGATCGATGTCGCCCTGCTGCGAGAAGTCCGCGTAGCCTTCGCCGTGCGCAACCGCGACCGGAATCCGCGAGCCTTCCATCCCCGCGAAGAAGATCGACGGCGACTTCTCCACTTCGACGAACGAGAAACGCGCCTCGAACTGCTCGGACTTGTTGCGCGTGAACTTCGGCCACGCTTCCGCGCCCGGGATCATCGACGCAAGGCTCGACAGCATCTGGCAGCCGTTGCAGATGCCGAGCGCGAACGTGTCGGGACGCGCGAAGAATGCCGAGAACATGTCGGCGAGGTTCGCGTTGAAGCGGACCGTCTTCGCCCAGCCTTCGCCCGCGCCCAGCACGTCACCGTACGAGAAGCCGCCGCAGGCGACCGCACCCGCGAAATCGGCGAGCGTCGCACGGCCGGCAAGCAGGTCGCTCATGTGCACGTCGTGTGCATCGAAGCCCGCGCGATCGAACGCGTAGGCCGTTTCCAGATGCGAGTTCACGCCCTGCTCGCGCAGGATCGCGACGCGCGGCCGTGCGCCCGTCGCGATGAACGGCGCGGCGATGTCGTCGGCCGGATCGAAGCTCAGCACCGGCGAGATGCCCGGATCGGCCACGTCGAGCAGCGCGTCGTATTCGGCATCCGCGCAGGCGGGGTTGTCGCGCAGGCGCGCGATGCGCCAGCTCACTTCGCTCCATGCACGATGGAGTTCGGTGCGCGGTGCGTCGAAGATCTTCTTCGCGTCGCGGTACACCTCGATCACGTCGCGATCGTTGACCGAGCCGATCACGTGCGAGCACGCCGACAGGCCAAACTCGCGCAGCGCGCCGAGCACCGCGTCACGGTCGGTCGCACGCACCTGCACGACGGCGCCGAGTTCTTCCGAGAACAGCGCGCGCAGCGTGCGGTCGTCGCGGCGGCCGCTCGTCTGCTTCGCCCAGTCCTTCGCGTCACCGTAGTCGGATTCGTGATTCGGGTCGAGCGTCAGCATGTCGACGTTCAGCGACACGCCCGCGTGGCCCGCGAATGCCATTTCGCACGCCGTCGCCCACAGGCCGCCATCCGAGCGGTCGTGGTATGCGAGCAGCTTGTCTTGCGCATTGAGCGACTGGATCGCGTTGAAGAAGCGCTTCAGGTCTTCCGCATCGTCGACGTCCGGCGTCGTGTCGCCGACCTGCTGCGTGACCTGCGCGAAGATGCTGCCGCCCATCCGGTTCTTGCCGCGGCCGAGATCGATCGCGATCAGCACGCTATCGCCTGCGTCAGCGATGCGGCGCAGTTGCGGCGTCAGGTGGCGGCGCACGTCCTCGACCGGCGCGAACGCGGAGATGATCAGCGACACCGGCGACACCACTTCCTTCGCGACGCCCTGCTCGTCCCACTTCGTCTTCATCGACAGCGAATCCTTGCCGACCGGGATGCCGATCCCGAGTGCCGGGCACAGCTCCATGCCGATCGCCTTGACCGTGTCGAACAGCGCGGCGTCCTCGCCGGCCGTGCCGCATGCGGCCATCCAGTTCGCCGACAGCTTCAGCTTGTCGAGCGATGCGATCGGCGCGCTCGCGATGTTCGTGATCGCCTCGCCAACCGCCATGCGGCCCGATGCCGGCGCGTCGATCACCGCGAGCGGCGTGCGCTCGGCCATCGTCATCGCCTCGCCCTTGAAGCCCGCGTAGTCGAGCGCGGTGACCGCGCAGTCGGCCACCGGCACCTGCCACGGGCCGACCATCTGGTCGCGCACCGACGTGCCGCCGACCGAACGGTCGCCGATCGTGATCAGGAACGACTTGCTGCCGACCGTCGGGTGCTTCAGCACGTCGACCGCCACTTCCGACAGCGCGATGCCCGTCACGTCGACCGGCGCACGCTCGGTCGCCACGCGCGTGACGTCGCGATGCATGCGCGGCGGCTTGCCGAGCAGCACTTCCATCGGCATGTCGACCGGGTATTCGTCGGCGCCCGTCGCTTCGTCGTCGACGAGCTTCAGCTGGCGTTCGTCGGTCGCGACACCAACCACCGCGAACGGGCAGCGCTCACGTGCGCAGATCGCCTCGAAGCGCGGCAGGTCGGCCGGCGCGATCGCCAGCACGTAGCGCTCCTGCGCTTCGTTCGACCAGATTTCGCGCGGCGACAGGCCCGATTCCTCGAGCGCGACCTTGCGCAGCTCGAAACGCGCGCCCTTGCCCGCACCGTCGACGATCTCGGGGAACGCGTTCGACAGGCCGCCCGCGCCGACGTCGTGGATGCTCAGGATCGGGTTTTCCGCGCCGAGCTGCCAGCAGCCGTTGATCACTTCCTGGGCGCGACGCTCGATTTCGGGGTTGCCGCGCTGCACCGAGTCGAAGTCGAGTTCGGCCGTGTTCGCGCCGGTCGCCATCGAGCTCGCGGCGCCGCCGCCCATGCCGATCCGCATGCCGGGGCCGCCGATCTGGATCAGCAGCGAGCCTGCCGGCACGTCGTGCTTGTGCGTATGCTGGTCGGCGATGTTGCCGAGACCGCCCGCGATCATGATCGGCTTGTGATAGCCGTGCACCTTCCCGCCGACGTTCTGCTCGTACACGCGGAAATAGCCGCCGAGGTTCGGACGGCCGAATTCATTGTTGAACGCGGCTCCGCCGAGCGGGCCGTCGATCATGATCTGCAGCGGCGACGCGATGCGGTCCGGGCGGCCGTACGGGCCATGCGCATCGTTCGGGTTGCGCTCGCCGACCGGCTGGGCCGCGTCGCGCGCGTTTTCCCACGACTGGCGTGCGTCGGGCAGATCGAGGTTCGATACGGTGAAGCCCGTGAGGCCGGCCTTCGGGCGCGCACCGCGGCCCGTCGCGCCTTCGTCGCGGATCTCGCCGCCCGCGCCGGTCGCCGCACCCGGGAACGGCGAGATCGCCGTCGGGTGGTTGTGCGTCTCGACCTTCATCAGCGTGTGCGTGAGCTCGGTGTGGCGGCCGTAGCGCTCGCCCGGCTCGCCGGCCGCGCCTGCGTTGCGCGGGAACCAGCGCTCGGCTTCGGCGCCGACCATGATCGACGAGTTGTCCGAATACGCGACGATCGTGCCTTGCGGGTTCAGCTTCTCGGTGTTGCGGATCATCGCGAACAGCGACATGTCCTGCGCTTCGCCGTCGATCGTCCACTGCGCGTTGAAGATCTTGTGGCGGCAGTGCTCGCTGTTCGCCTGCGCGAACATCATCAGTTCCACGTCGGTCGGGTTGCGTTCGAGCTTGCGGAACGCGTCGACCAGGTAGTCGATCTCGTCGTCGGCGAGCGCGAGGCCCAGCTCGACGTTCGCGCGTTCGAGCGCGCCGCGGCCGACGCCCAGCACGTCGACGCTCGCGAGCGGCTTGGCCGGCAGTTCGTCGAACAGGTGCTTCGCGTCGTCGCGTGCCGCGACGACGCTTTCGGTCATCCGGTCATGCAGCGCGGCCGCGACGGCCGCGCGCGCGTCGTCCGACAGCGCCTTCTTGCCGCCGAGCAGGCCCGACTTCAGCGTGACCGTGAACTCGACGCCGCGCTCGATGCGGCGCACCTGCGTGAGGCCGCAATGCTGCGCGATGTCGGTCGCCTTGCTCGCCCACGGCGAGACCGTGCCGAAGCGCGGCAGCACGACGAAGGTCTCGGCCGTGCCCTTCTCGGCCGCCGGCTCGAACGGCGCGCCGTAGTGCATCAGCGCGTCGATGCGGGCGCTGTCGTCGGCCGACAGCGGCTCGGCCGCATTGACGAAGTGCAGGAACTGCCCGCGCACCGCGACGATGTTGGCGTCGATTTGCCTGAGCGTGTCGAGCAGACGGGTTTGACGGAAATCGGAGAGGGCCGAAGCGCCGGGAAAACACGAGAAGTGAGCCATGGGCTGGACTGACGTCGATGAGTCGCGCGAGGTGGCGACGTGGGGCGAAAGGAAGGCCGTAATTATACCCGGAAGTCGGTCGCCCAAGACCGGCCTGTCGGTAGCGTGCATGCACCGCAACGGTGCCGCGGGGTGCGACGCGTACGGCCCGCCCGCCGGGCC